>JAYUPC010000121.1:0-29880 GCA_043760355.1 Sphingomonadales bacterium | reverse complement strand
GAGGACGCGCTTTTGGTTCTCTGATCCATGTTGACATGCATTTCTTCAATTGCAGTGCTGGCCGCCTGTGAAAAAGAATCCTTCGGCGTGTCTGCCATGCAAACGCCTGCCAATCGTTCCATTGCAATGGCCCAGTCCAGAATGCCTGGGGTTACAGATGTAAGGTTCGAAGCGGTGATCACCGGCATCAGCTTCGTAAATCCAACACAAATTGCACCTCGTGCCGGATCATAAACGGCTGCCTCGTCCATGCGTTGAGCTATTATAAGAAATTGGCGGTCGTTGCCCGAAGTCCATTTCTCCAGCGGAAAACCATTGCGATTTGTTTCCCAAGTAACCTTGAGATTTTCCGTGTCGGAACCAAGCATGCGCGCAGCCATATTGGGCACGTCTTCCAGAAAGTTCGATCTGTCTTCAAATGACTCGCGTGTGAAGCGCATCATCGCTCCACAATTAGGAATTTCAGCAAGTGCGAACAGGACGACTCCTTCTGCACCCTCGATTTTGGAAGATCGAACCGCAAATTTCTCATCTCGATAAATCAAAGACGTGTCAGGTAGCTTCGCGATATCGCAGCCAGGCGCCTGTACTTCCGCCGCTGAGGGGGAAGCAACAAACACAGCGGTAAGAGCTGCCAGCAATAAAGTTATCATGCGCAACATCATGCTTTCCTTAAAGGCGCACAAGCCGCCGTCACCCAAGCCAGCGCATCTTTGTCTTCGGGCCCTTCCAGCTGCGGCCCAACAATCTCCAACACCCGCGCGTGATATTCATCCCACCAGCGCAGTTCATCGCGCCCCAGCAAACTCGTATCCACCAAAGTCTTATCAATCGGCGCCCAGGTCAGGTTTTCGAACCCGAAATACCGCCCCTCTGCGCCTGCAATTTCGCGCTCCTCGACCAGCACCAAATTCTCAATCCGGATGCCGTATTCGCCGGTTTTGTAATAGCCGGGTTCGTTCGAGATTATCATGCCGGGGAGCAGCGGCTCGTCAGTGCCTGCTTGGCTGCCGGTGAATTTGGCGATGCGTTGCGGGCCTTCGTGGACGGCGAGGAAGCTGCCGACGCCGTGGCCAGTGCCGTGGGCGTAATCGACGCCTGCGGACCAAAGCGAGCTCCGCGCCAATGTGTCGAGTTGTGCGCCTCTGGTGCCTTGTGGGAAGGTCGCAGTGGCGATCGCGATATGGCCCTTCAATACACGCGTGTTGCGGTCCTTCATTTCTGCGCTTGGCGATCCCGGACTTACCCAGATGGTGCGCGTAACGTCGGTGGTGCCATCAAGATATTGCCCGCCGCTGTCGCACAGATAGACGCTGTTCGGCTCGATCGCCCGGTTCGATTTTTCATCGACCTTGTAATGCGGGGACGCGCCATTGGGGCCAGCGGCGGAGATGGTGTCAAAGCTTAAATCCTTGAGCAAACCCGTGGCCTCACGGAATGAGAGCAGCTTGGCGGCTGCGGATAATTCGGTCAACGCGCCCTTGTGCGCTTCTTGGGATAACCAGTGCAGATAGCGGGTGAGGGCAGCTCCGTCGCGGGCTTGCGCGGCGCGGTGACCGGATTGTTCGATGGCGTTTTTGATTGCCTTGGGCAGGATAGTCGGGTCGCGCGCTTCGATGATCGTCGCACCGCTGTCTTTCAATGCGCCAAAGATTGCCGCCACAGCGCGGTCAGGATCAACGCCAATCCGTTTGCCATTCAGGTTGCCGAGCGCGGGTACAAATTCGGCAGGTGTGCGCAGGCGAACTGCATTGCCCAGATGTGCGCGCACAGCATCGCCAAGTTTTTCCGGCGCGATAAACAGATCGGCGGTGCCATCGGCATGGGCGAGCACGAAGCTGAGTGTAACTGGGGTATTCGACACATCGGCGCCGCGCACATTTAACAGCCACGCCACTGAATCGAGCGCCGAAATCACCGTGCTGTCGAGATTATTCGCGGTCAGCCACTCGGCGACAGCGGCGCGTTTTTCGGCCGAGTTCTGCCCAGAATATTGGTCGCTGTGGACCATCAACTCGGCATAGCTCATATCTGGTTGGTTATCCCAAACGGCATCGATGGGATTGCTCTCTACAGCAATCAGTTCTGCGCCCTTGGCCGCAAGCGCTTTGGTAGCGCTTTCGACCCAGCCCTTGGTGTGGACCCATGCGTCATAACCGATACGCGCGCCTGTGGGTGCGTGTTCCTTCAGCCAGCTGGCGATGCTGGTTTCGGGTACACCGACATATTGCCAGTTTTTGCCATCGACCTGCTCACGCACTTGCAGGGTATAACGCCCATCAGTGAAGATCGCGGCTTCTTCGGACAGCACAACCGCCGACCCCGCCGACCCGCCAAAGCCCGTCAACCACGCAAGCCGCTGCGCATATTCGCCGACATATTCGCTCATATGTTCATCGCAGATGGGCACGACAAAACCGTCCAGCCGGTCATTCTTCAATTGTTCGCGCAACGCGGCAAGGCGGGCTTCATATGTAGACATCGGGACATTCCATTCTTATGTAATTAATAGTCATATAAGCGAGGATTGTCCCCCATGAAAGCTTTGCTATCGATTTCTTTGATCGTCGCACCTTTTGCGATGCCCGTTTATGCCCAAACCAGCCCCGTTACGAAAGACACTATGACCATCAAGCCCCCTATCGCCGAAAAGCGCCCACACAGTTCAACCCATCACGGCATCACCATCACCGATGACTATCACTGGTTACGGGACGAGGGTTATCCCAAGGTAGATGACAGAGATGTGCTGGAACATCTCAAGGCCGAAAACGCCTATTTTGAGGCGCAGATGGGGCCGCATAAAAAACTGACCGAGACAATATTTCAGGAAATGAAGGGGCGCGTCAAAGAAGATGACAGCTCAGTTCCTCAAAAAGATGGCGACTATTACTATTGGGCGAAATTTGACGAAGGCGCGCAGTATAAAAAGCATTACCGTGAAGCAGTGGCGGGCGAGGACAAGGGCCTGGATCGGCTGATCCTGGATGAGAATGAGCTGGCCAAGGGTAAGGAATATTTCCGGCTTGGTGAACTGTCGATCAGCCCGGATGGCAAGCTGATGGCCTATGCCTATGACGATAACGGGTCGGAACGGTTCGAGGCACATATCCGCGATCTGACCACCGGCGAGGACCTGCCCGACATCATCCCCGGCACATTATCGAGCATAGTCTGGTCGAGCGACAGCAAGGGGCTGGTTTACGGGCTGGCCAATGAAAACTGGCGGACGGACAATGCCTATTATCACCGGCTTGGCAATGATCCTAAAAAGGCAAAGCTGCTCTATAAAGAACCCGATATCGGTTTTGGCGTCGCTGTCGGCTTGACCGTGCAAGAGGATTATATCGTCATCGCAACTGGCGATAATGCCACATCCGAAGTACGTCTGGTTCCCGCCAGCGACCCGACAGCAACGCCGGTCATGATCTCACCGCGTAAGGAGAAGAGACAATATTCGGTCGATGTCCGTGACGGTAAACTCTACATTCTGACCAATGACGATCACGTGAACTTCCGCATTGCCACTGCGCCCTTGGATAAGCCGGACCAGTGGACGACCCTTATCGCCGGCTCGGAAACACATTATCTAACCGGCATCGCGCTGTTCAAGGATTTCTATATTACCGAGGGTCGCCTTGACGGCCTCGACCAAATCGAAGTCCGCGATTACGCCGCCCCGACCAAGGCCGAAGCGATCAAATTTCCCGAGGCAAGCTATGTCGCGGGGCTGGATGACAATCCCGAATATGACGTGACGAAATTGCGGCTGGCTTACGAGTCCATGGTTACGCCGGATACGGTGCTCGATTATACTGTGGCGAACGGAAAAATGGAGACGTTGAAGGTTCAGGAAATCCCCAGCGGATATGATGCCAGCGGCTATGTGACCGAGCGGCTGATGATTAAGGCCCGTGACGGCGTGATGGTTCCGGTATCGGTGCTGTATAAAAAGGGCTTCAAGAAAGACGGCAGCCAACCCTTGCACCTCTATGCTTACGGCGCATACGGCATCGCCATCCCGCCGGGGTTTTCGACAAGCCGCCTGTCAATGGTCGACCGCGGCTTTGCTTATGCCATCGCGCATATTCGCGGCGGCGATGATCTGGGGTATCAATGGTATCTCGACGGCAAGCTGGAAAAACGGACCAACACCTTCAATGATTTCGTCGATGTCGGGCGCAGCCTGATTGCGCAAGCGTATACGTCAAAAGGCAAGCTGACCGCGAGCGGGGGAAGTGCCGGCGGCGAGTTAATGGGAGCAGTCGCCAACCAAGCACCGGAGATTTTCGGGGCCATCGTGGCGCACGTGCCGTTCGTGGATGTGCTCAACACAATGCTGGATGAAACCCTGCCGCTAACACCGGGCGAATGGCCCGAATGGGGCAACCCGATCAAGGACAAAGCAGCATTTGATTTGTTACGCTCATACAGCCCTTATGACAATATCGAAGCCAAAGCCTATCCCCCGATGCTTTACACCGGCGGCCTAAACGACCCGCGCGTCACCTATTGGGAGCCCGCAAAGATGGTGGCGAAACTCCGCGCAATGAAAACCGATAACAACCTGCTGCTGATGAAAATCAACATGGGCGCAGGACATGGCGGTAAGTCGGGACGGTTCGAGAGGTTAAGGGAGAATGCAGAGGAAGCGGCGTTTCTGTTGTGGCAGATGGAGGTGGGGGAGTGAAGGCTAATCAGTCTTCGTCATCGTTCAGATCAGCCATCAGAGCTTCAACGTTTTTGAAACGCTTCACTTTGCCTTCCTGAATGTCGCGCATAGCCGCTTGCGTTTCGGCATTGGGGATACGCACATCAAACGGCAATGCCTTGTCAGAGACCACACGCACCAGCATCAGCCGAATGGCATCAGAGACAGACAGTCCCATAGCGGACAACACAGCCGTAGCTTCTTTCTTCAATCCCGTATCGATACGGGCACGGACAACATCAACAGCGGGCATAAAGCACCTTTCAATTTCTGCGCTACTTTGTAGCTACGTTCAAGCTATGAAGATTTTCTCGCTTGCCGTCAATGGCGCACCCCTTCCTGCACCATCCCAGCAGCACGGTAAGTACGTGCAGGACACAGTAGAACGTTAAGTACATGTGAGTACAGTCAAATTATGAATTAATCACTGAAATATATATATATAATTGCATACCAAGCAATATATGTTACATTTTAACTTTTAAGATAATGATTATTCTGTATCTTACTACCTTAAATCGCAGTATAATTTGATCTCGTATAGGTTACGACAATATCTAAATATCTGAAAAACATCAACAAGTGATGCATAAGCTCTTAAACGTCGATGTGAGGCGCCTGATGACCGAGTAGAAGGAGCAAATTAAGTGACTACAATACGTGAGGCTGGAGCGATTGCGAAGAAGCAACTTGCTTTGCGGGATTTGCATTGGCCGAATGTGGAAGGCTACCTTTGGAACAGGAAGGCAAACAAAGGCTTTGCAACGATCCCCAAAACCATGCCTTTGATCTTGAAAATTATGGATGAGATGACAAAAGGCGCGCCTGTGTCTTCTACTTTTCTTACTTTATGGTGTTGCACATGGGATAATTCCTTTGTGGTGTTAAACAAGCATGGTGACATGGCAAATGCATCAGGTTTTGGCGGGCAGCGTGGCGAATATACATGGTCAACCCGAATGTTAAAGCTTCAGGAACTAAAGTTTATTGACATCAAGGCTGGCAAATCCGGACCTATGAGCAACGCCATTATCTACAATCCTCACTTAATTATGCGCTGGCATCATACCCAAAAGACGCCCGGTTTGACCGAAGCTAGTTACAATTCGTTGGTCGAATGGGCACTTGATATCGGGGCCAAGGATATGACGGAACCAAATCCAAGCGTGGATCAAATCGCAGCGTCGACTAAGACAACGAGTAATTTCACTGCGGACGTTTTGTGATGCGCGAGCTTGAAACCCAAAATCGCTTCAAACGCGATTATAAACGGGAAAAGAAATCCGACTCGAAACTGGACGCAGTCCTAAACCCGGTCGTCGATATGCTCCTAACAGATGCTGATTTGCCAGCGCGTTTGGCCGATCATGCACTTGGCGGTGAGTGGAAAGGATTTCGGGACTGCCATGTCAAACCCGATCTTGTGCTGATATACCGGAAATCGGCTGATGCGTTGGCCTTGGCCCGTCTGGGGTCGCATAGCGAGTTGTTCGGTTAGCCAACGGATGACTGAGCCTTTCACCCTCCCCTTCACCGCCACCCCATCCGACATCGACGAACTTGGTCATGTCAACAATGCTGTTTGGGTGCGGTGGATACAGGATATGGCGACTTCGCATTGGACTGCGGTGGCGCTTCCTGAACATATAGCCGCCTATATCTGGGTCGTGACGCGGCATGAGATTGATTACCGGGGGAACATATCGGCGGGAGAAAGCGTGACGGGGCGGACTTGGATTGAAGCTGCTCCCAAGGGTGCGCAATTTGACCGGCGGGTGGAATTTACCGATGCGCAAGGCAAAGTCATTGTGCGTGCGAATACGACTTGGGCGATGCTCGATAAGGTAAGCGGTCGATTGGTCCGAGTGCGGCCTGAAATTGCTGCACCGTTTTTGGCGGGTCGAGATTAACACCACGCTTCACATCAAACCTGCTTGAAATGTAGGATTTCAACTGCAAACGATAATCCTATTATGCCAACCACCCCGATGTGTTATCTTACGCAATCGAAAAACGGTAAAGCGGGTGTGAACTTGCACGGTTTTCCGGGTTTTTGTTATGTAACTTTGGGGTGCATTCAATCGAATAGTTGACCGACACCTGCGCATCACACAAGGAGAGTTATGGATTACCGGTTCAAATGGATGCTTTTGCTGGCCTTTGCGTGCGGGCAATTGGTTATGAGCAATGTGTCGTCAGCCTTTGCCGCCAACACAGCGCTGAATAGGCCAGTTCATAGTGACGCCGTTATGACCAATTGCGCCATGAACGATCATTGCTGTGATTTTGGATCACCCGACAATTGTTCCTTATGCGTTGCATGTGCAGGCTATGCCCCGGACCACCCGGTCATTGCTGTGGTTAGAATCAGGCAATCATATCACGTCGCGGACATACTTGCGCCATTTTCGCTGTTCAATTCGCTCGATCCCCCGCCTCCGCGAAGTGCACCCCGCGAGAGTGAAGCATTGAATTTATATCTAACTTAATTGGAGAATCTTTATGGTTCGTATTACAAAAATGGCTGTCATCGGCCTCTCTCTTACGGCAACAACTGCGTTTGCGGCCACACCGAGTGCCTTTATAGCGGCCTGTTGCGCGCTTGGCGCATGTTGCGGCATGGGAATGCCTTGCTGCCCATAAAATGTTGTAAATAAACAAGGAAAGCGCGCCCATACGAAAGCTTGGGCGCGCTTTTCAAAGTCAAAAATCAATCGCAATCCCTTTATACTCCCAATCGCCATAGCGCACAGGATCGAGCCGGTCGGGATCAGGCTCGTCTTTGCGCACCATCGGTTCAGGATGCGGCACGGGCGGGCTTTTCGACAGATAGGCCGGGGCCTTTACATGGTCAGGCCGTTTGGTGGCACGCTTGGAGTAAGTATCAGTCATGTTGACACTATAGCATGAAGCATCGGGCTTCCCAAGCCTATCACGCACGTTTATGGCCGAGTTTATGACTGACACCGAAATCTCGGGACTTCCCGCCCGCAAAGCTGCACTTCGCCTTCTTGACAGCGTGCTGCGTATGGGGATGCCGATGGATCAAGCGACCAATACTGCGTGTAAGGGGCTCGAATCCGCCGACCGCGCACTGGCGATTGCGATTGCGCAGGAAGTAATGCGCTGGCTGCCCGATCTTGATAATTTGATCGATAGCAAGACCAAGCAGCGTCTGCCCGATGATGCAAAGGCGCGGACAGTGATTCGTATGGCGCTGGCACAGATGTTGCGACTCGGCACACCGCCGCACGCTGCGATTGCGACTGCTCTGCCTTTGGTCGACGGCGGCCCGCGCAAGCTGGTCCACGGGGTGCTTGGCGCGTTATTCCGCAGCGAAGCGACACTGCCTGATTTGCCCAGCCTGCCCGATAGTGTTGCGATGCGGTGGCAAAGCGCATGGGGGGATGAGATGCTGGCAGGGGCACAGGCCGCGCTTGCCGAACCACCGTTACTTGATCTTAGTTTGCGTGATCCAGCGACCACCGATGAATGGGCGCAGCGGCTTGGCGGATCCAGCCTGATGCCCGGCCATATCCGCCTGCAACGTGGTTCCGCGATTGAGGAAATCGACGGCTATGATGAAGGTGCATGGTGGGTACAGGATTTGGCCGCAAGCCTGCCAGCGCGCATGCTAGGACCTGGCGAAGGCCGCAATGCGCTTGACTTGTGTGCAGCTCCAGGTGGCAAGACTATGCAGCTTGCCGCAGCGGGTTGGAACGTCACATCGGTTGATAGCTCGGGCAAGCGGATTGAAAGGCTGGAGCATAATCTTGCGCGCACTGGGCTAACGGCGCACATCGTCAAGGCCGATGTCATGCACTGGCAACCCAAAGAAAGCGTAGACGCGATCCTTCTTGATGCACCGTGCAGCGCGACGGGCACGATGCGTCGCCATCCAGATGTGCTGTACCGGATTGGCATGAAACAGATTAACGAACTCGCTGCTCTGCAAAGCGCGATGCTGGATAAGGTATCTTCGTGGCTAAAACCCGGCGGCGTGCTGGTGTACGCGACATGTTCGCTGGAGGTGCATGAAGGCGAAGCGCAAGCCTCTGCCTTTCTGAAACGGCATAAGGATTTTACCGTTGACCCGGTGCGAACGGCCGAACGGCTATCGGGTGTTACCGCGAACGATTACGGCACTATCCGAACGATGCCACCGATGTTAGCGGACGTTGGCGGGCTCGACGGATTCTTTGTTGCCCGATTTAGGAAAAGCTAGGGTAAGTCCTTAGATACGTTCCGCCATATCTCTAGCATGTTTATCCGGCACAATTTTCATAAAAGCCGTAAAGAAAAAAAGATAAAAAGACTGTATGAGATACGCAGACGGAAAAATGCCCAATGATTGCCACTTCATTCAAGGAGCTCAAGTTAATAACCAAATAGGTGATTTTAAGGCCGTAAAGGCACCTTACAGGCACAAACCGAGGTCTCGGGTACCTAACTGCCAAATCTTCTCCGATGAGCTGTAACGAGGCTTACAGGCCGCCTATGAGCATAATGCCAGTTTTGCGTTATTTAATTCAGAGTATTGTGCTGAAATTTGGTGATCGTGCTTATTAGGTCCTGACGCCAATACGCACTGAGCTCCAAGTTTCCACAAGCAATTTACGACCAATACTTGCCGAAAAACCCTCTGCTCGCTAGGGATTTAACATGACCAATTTGATCCGCATTGCACCTTCGATCCTATCGGCTGATTTTGCCAAGCTTGGCGAAGAAGTCCGCGCGATTGATGCAGCGGGATGTGACTGGATCCATGTCGACGTGATGGATGGGCATTTTGTACCTAACATCACCATTGGGCCAGCCGTGGTTAAGGCGCTCCGTCCACACAGCGCAAAGCCGTTTGACGTGCATTTGATGATCGCACCGGTTGACCAATATGTGCAGGCTTTTGCCGATGCGGGGGCCGATATCATATCTTTCCATCCAGAGGCTGGCCCCCATCCACACCGCACGGTGCAGCTTATCAAGTCGCTTGGCAAAAAGGCTGGCATCGTGCTCAATCCGGCAACGCCGGCCAAGATGCTCGACTATTTGATTGAGGATATCGACCTTGTCCTGATCATGAGCGTCAACCCCGGATTTGGCGGACAGAGCTTTATATCTAGCCAGCTGCGAAAAATTGAGGCTGTGCGCAAAATGATTGACAAGACCGGTCGTGATATTGCGTTGGAGGTCGATGGCGGGATTACGGTTGAAACCGCACCGCTTGCGATAGCAGCCGGGGCCGATACACTGGTTGCTGGCACGGCAACATTTGCAGGCGGGCCGAGCCAATACGGTGCCAATATCCAAGCACTCAAATCGGTTTGATGGGTTCAGGCGATGCGTGAGCGCGACCAGCCTGACTCTACTGAAACCTCAGACCAAGGCCGTCCGAATTCCAGCATCATGATACGCCCCAAGTCCCGTAGCCAGTCGCTTACCGAACGTATTTCTCTTGGCTTTTATAAGCTGACCTGGCGCACGCCGCTGCACAATATGCGGATTACCGGCAAATTGCCTGTGCGTTTGCTCGCGGTGCCCAGTGATCCTTTGCCTGCTGACGCCAAGCGCGGGATGGCAATCCGCGTCGGACATTTTCATTTTCAGGGGCTGGAACAACCAACCGCAACTATCGATTATGTAAAGCTTAGCCTGCCCCCGGCGATGATCGATTATATTCACCGGTTCGATTGGCTCCGCGATCTGGCCGCAGCCACGAACCGCGCAGACGGTGCCCCCATTGCAACCTCGATCACCGAGAAATGGCTAGAGGGTAACACTGGAAAAATCCGCGAACCTGAATGGCGGGTCGATAATTGCGCGTGGCGCTTGCTCAACATGGCAGCATGGTCGCCCTTCATCCTGTCGAGCAATGATCCCGTTTACCGGTCGCGCATCATCAACCATATCGCACGCACGGCCCGGCATCTGGATCAGTCCGCACCCCGCACGTCGGGACGCTTTGCCAAACTAACCGGTTGGGCGGGGGTGGTTGCCGCGTCCTTGCTGTTACCCGAGGGGAAATCGCGGCGGGTAGTGGGCGAAAATGGCCTGATCGAGGCGATTAAGGAAACCGTGTTCCCTGACGGCGGGATTGTTTCACGATCGCCTGTGCAGTTGATGGAGCTGATCGCTCTGCTGAGCCTGCTGCGCCAATGCTATCTGGCGCGCGCAGAATTGATCCCCGATTTCCTATCCGATACTTTGGGCCGCAATGTCCCTGCCCTTTTGGGACTGACCCATAGCGATGGTGGCCTTGGTGCTTGGCAAGGCTCCGGCCAGATTGGCATGGAGCGTATCGATGCGCTTATCGCGGCGAGTAGCGTACGTGCCCGGCCACAACGACAGGCGCTCGATTGGGGTTACCAGCGTGTGTCTGCCGGCAAAGCTGTATTACTCCTAGATGCCGGACCGCCCCCGCTTGCCAAGCAATCAGCTGCGGGTTGCGCATCGACTTTGGCTTTTGAGCTTTCGCATGATGACCAAAGGATTATTATCAATTGCGGAGGATCGTCCTTGTTAGGCGCGAATATACCGGCAGTTTTGGCACGTGGCCTGCGTACTACGGCAGCGCATTCTACACTCTGCATTGATGACAGCAACTCGACTGCAATCTTGCCAGGCGGACAGCTTGGCAAAGGCGTGACAGAGGTAGGTCTTGACCGGCGCGATATTGATAAGGCCACCCGGATTGAGGCGAGCCATGATGGCTATGGCAGAGCCTATGGCTTCATCCATTCACGTTTACTTATTCTGCGCAGTGACGGCTTGGAGTTGCGCGGTGAAGACACCCTGCTGCCACAAGCCCGCACTCCGACAAAACAAGGCCTGCCCGTCCATATCCGGTTCCATTTAGGCGCAGGTATTGAGCTAAACCAGGGTGATAATCCGCAAACGGCAATCCTGCGTCTGGTGAATGGATCAAGTTGGGTTTTTGCAACGACGGGTGGGACTTTGGATATCGAAGAGAGTATCCTTGTCGATGAAGACGGCAGGCCACATCCAACCCAGCAATTGGTGATCGCCACAACGACGGATAAAGGCGGCCTGTCTATGGGCTGGCAATTCAAATTTTTGGGATAAATTATCATGCGTGACGTAAAGATCGCCCGGGCCTTGCTTTCGGTATCGGACAAGACCGGATTGGTTGAATTGGGCCATGCACTCGCTGCACGCCACGTGGAGCTGGTTTCGACCGGTGGCACCGCAAAAACATTGCGCGATGCAGGCTTAAGCGTGAAGGACATATCCGAAATCACAGACTTTCCCGAAATGATGGACGGGCGGGTAAAAACATTACATCCCAATGTTCACGGCGGATTACTTGCGGTACGCGACAATGCCGAACATCTTGCTGCGATGAAGATGCACAACATAGATGCAATCGATCTTGTTGTGGTCAATCTCTATCCCTTTGCAGCTACCGTTGCCAAGGGTGCTGCCCGTGACGAGATTATCGAGAATATCGACATAGGTGGACCTTCAATGGTGCGATCGGCGGCCAAGAACCATGATTTTGTGACCATAGTCACTGACCCGTCGGACTATGATGTTTTGGTTGCCGAGATGGAAGAGCAGAGCGGTGCAACAACCATGGCGTTCCGGCGTGCGATGGCGGCCAAGGCGTATGCTGCGACCGCCGCCTATGACAGCATGATCGCCAACTGGTTTGCCTTTGCCGATCAGGGTGAAATGTTCCCGCAGACTTTGACCTTTGGCGGGAAGCTTGCCGATACATTGCGCTACGGTGAAAACCCGCACCAGTCGGCGGCGTTGTATTTGCCGTTCGGACCGACGGCACAAGGGATTAGCCAGGCCGAGCAGGTCCAAGGCAAAGAACTGAGTTACAATAACTATAATGATGCCGATGCTGCCCTCGAACTCGTCAGCGAATTTCGTGATGGGCCACCGACAGTGGTGATTGTCAAACATGCCAATCCGTGCGGCGTTGCGACAGGGGAGACCTTGATCGAGGCTTATCAGCGCGCCTTGGAATGCGACAGCGTATCGGCTTTTGGCGGGATCGTTGCGGTCAACCGGCCCTTGGACGGACCAACAGCCGAAGCGATCACCGAGATATTTACTGAAGTAGTGGCGGCACCCGCTGCCGATGATGCAGCAAAGGCAGTATTTGCCAAAAAGAAGAATTTGCGGTTGTTACTAACTGGCGATCTGCCCGATCCGATGCGCCCGGGGCTCTCGATCAAGACGATTGCAGGTGGTCTTCTCGTACAAAGCCGCGACAATGGTTATGTGGCAGAAAGCGACTTTAGGGTTGTGACACGGCGCGCGCCAACTCCCCAAGAGCTGACCGATTGCCGCTTTGCCTGGACAGTCGCAAAGCATGTCAAATCCAATGCCATCGTTTACGCCAAAGACGGCGCGACCGCAGGTATTGGTGCTGGTCAGATGAACCGGCGGGATAGCGCAAGGATTGCCGCGCTCAAGGCGAAGGAAGCCGCCGAAACTTACGGCTGGGGTGCACCATTAACGGTTGGGTCAGCGGTAGCATCGGATGCATTCTTTCCCTTCGCCGATGGCCTACTCGCCGCCGCAGAGGCAGGGGCAACAGCGGTGATCCAACCCGGCGGCTCGATGCGCGATGAAGAGGTGATTGCGGCTGCGGATGAAGCGGGGTTAGCGATGGTGTTTACGGGTATGCGGCATTTTAGGCATTAGAAGCTATGCCTCAATGCCTAAAACACATCGCTCTAATCGTTCGGGATTATGATGAAGCAATAGACTTTTTTGTTCAGCTTCTTGGCTTCGACCTTATTGCCGACAAGTATCAACCTCTGCAGAACAAAAGATGGGTGCTCGTCGCGCCACCCGGTTCTGGAACCGATGGCGCATCAATTTTATTGGCACGCGCAACAACTGATGAGCAAGCTAAGGCAATTGGCAACCAATCAGGAGGACGGGTTTTTCTATTTCTTGAAACTGACGATTTTGATCGTGATTTCTTGGCGATGACCGCGAAGGGAATTCGCTTTGTCCGCGAACCCGCCACGCAAGCTTATGGCAAGGTGGCGGTGTTTGAAGACTTGTACGGAAATTGGTGGGATCTGGTGCAGTTTTCTTGAACCTAACCCGCCCGCTTCACTGCTCCCCGATACCCGCCTGGGCCGCTCTTTTTGGGACCATAATTCCGGGGCCTTTGACCGTCACTGCCGCGGTTGAATTCACCTGACTTGCGCGCTTCGTTGGCGCGTTCGGCGGTTGGGCGACGGTCTTGGCGAGGTTCGTTCCTGTCAGCTTTGCTATCGCTTTTTGGACCGGCATTAGGCTGCCAGCCACCTTGCGGTGCATGGGTGCGCTGACGGCTTTCCCCGTTCAGGCCTGTGCCACCACGCGGCGCATTTTTCTTGCCAGCATAGCCGGGACGGCCGGTATTATTATGCGCATCACGCTTAACGTCTTTACCCGATGGTTTGGCAGGAGGTGGCAAATCAGCGACAGCCTGACGGAAACCTTCGGGCAGGCCCATTTGGGCTGTGCGCACACCGGTTAGCTTTTCAATATCCTTCAGGTACGCACGCTCATCAGGCGCAACAAAGCTCATCGCGATGCCTTCACGGCCCGCACGTGCGGTACGGCCAATACGGTGAACATATTGTTCGGGTACATTGGGTAGCTCGAAATTGAACACATGGCTAACGCCGGGCACATCGATCCCGCGAGCAGCGATGTCAGTTGCAACCAGTATTTTGATCTTACCATCGCGGAATGATTGTAATGCAGCTGTCCGCTGACCCTGCGACTTGTTGCCGTGGATCGCGGCGGCCAGAATGCCCGCGCCCGCAAGTCCGCGCACAACGCGGTCTGCGCCGTGCTTGGTACGGGTAAAGACAAGCGCACGGTCAATTTCCTCATTCTTGAGCTTAAGTGTCAGCAATGTCTGCTTCTCGCGCTGCTCCACAAAGGTCACGAACTGTTCAACACGCTCCGCCGTGGTTGCGGCTGGTGCAACCGATACGCGCACAGGATCATTGAGGAACCGGTTGCCCAATTCGGCAATCGCCTTTGGCATGGTGGCCGAGAAAAACAGTGTCTGGCGCTTTTTAGGCAGCAGGCCGTCAATTTTCTTGAGCGCATGAATAAAACCAAGATCCATCATCTGGTCAGCTTCATCAAGCACAAAGATTTCGACGTCTTTTAGCGTCACTGCACGCTGCTCGATCAAATCAATCAAACGGCCCGGCGTCGCGACAAGGATATCAACGCCGCCAGCAAGTTTTTTCTTCTGGCTGAAAATCGGCATGCCGCCAAATACACATTGCACGGTCAGGCCAAGGAATTTGCCATAGGTTTTGAAACTCTCTGCAATTTGCGCGGCAAGCTCACGGGTCGGGGAAAGCACCAACATGCGACAGCTGTACTGCTGACGCGGTTTGATCTTGGTGGCAAAATGGTGGAGTGAAGGCAGCGCAAAGGCCGCGGTTTTACCCGTGCCGGTCTGCGCAATTCCGCAAAGGTCGCGGCCTTGCAGCAAGGGCGGGATCGCCTGTTGCTGGATGGGCGTCGGGGTATCATATCCTGCCGCAGCAAGCGCTTTCAGGATGGGTTGGGCAAGGCCCAGGTCTTCAAAATAAGACATGTATATACTTTCAAATGTGCGAAAAACGTCTCTCGCGCCGCGCAGATTTGCACAGCAGGGACGCCAGCGGGTGTAAGGGAAACCTTATGGTCACCCCTTGGAAAACATCCCCGCGTGTTTGGGAAGCTTCATGAGCAGCGCATCTTGTCCGATCGACGGGCCTGGTTCCAGGCACTCACGCTGTCGATACTGCGGCGGTATATCCGCTCGCCTTATGCGTTGTGATGTCAAATAGGAGCGAGTTGCACGAAATGCAAGTTATTTTGCAGCGCAGCATTTGTCGGGGCATTTTCTTGGTTTTCGTAAGTGCCCGTTAACCATCTGTTAGCGGATTTCGTTCAGAGATTTTCTAAAGTTGTTCGACCAGAGGAAAATCGTGATGCCCGGGCCAAAAACCAATCGTGAAACCACCGTAGATGTAGCTATTATTGGCGCAGGTCCAGCTGGCCTGACTGCCGCCTATTTACTGACCAAAAAAGGCTACAGCGTATCGGTCATCGAAAAGGACGAACGCTATGTTGGCGGGATCAGCCGTACGGTTGAGGTTGACGGGTACCGTTTTGATATTGGTGGTCACCGATTTTTCTCTAAATCAAAAGAAGTAGTCGACCTTTGGAACGAAATCCTTCCTGACGATTTTATCCAGCGCCCACGAATGAGCCGGATTTATTATGAGGGCAAATTCTACAGTTACCCGTTGCGTGCGTTTGAGGCCTTGTTCAATCTGGGTGTCTGGCGCTCGACACTCTGCATGGCAAGCTATGTCAAAGCCAAAGCATTCCCGAACAAAAACGTAAAAAGCTTCCAAGACTGGACCGTCAACCAGTTTGGTCACAAGCTTTTCTCGATCTTCTTCAAAACCTATACCGAAAAAGTATGGGGAATGCCGTGCGATGAAATGTCCGCAGACTGGGCTGCGCAACGGATCAAGGGGCTCAGCCTGGGTTCTGCGGTGCTCGACGGGTTGAAGCGTTCGCTTGGCCTCAACAAAAAACCCAATAACGGTATGGAAACCAAAACCCTGCTCGAAACATTCCGATATCCCCGGCTTGGACCAGGCATGATGTGGGATGCCGCACGCGATGCTGTGGTTGCTAAAGGCAATACAGTATTGATGGGTCATAGCTTCAAACAGCTTGCCAAGGATGCGAACGGTGATTGGCGGATGAGTGCCACCCGCACCGATGGCAGCGAAGCGGTAATCAGTGCAAAACATGTCATTAGTTCAGCACCCATGCGCGAACTGGCGGCGCGTATTCACCCGCTGCCGGTATCAATCCCGCAGGCATCGAACCTGAAATATCGCGACTTTCTGACCGTTGCTCTGATGATTAAATCGGACGATCTGTTCCCCGACAACTGGATCTATATTCATGACAGTAAGGTGCAGGTTGGCCGTGTGCAGAATTTCCGCAGCTGGTCACCCGAAATGGTGCCCGATCCTTCTATCGCTTGCGTTGGTCTTGAATATTTCTGCTTTGAAGGTGACGGGCTGTGGTCTTCAAGCGACGCAGACCTGATCGAATTAGCCAAGAAAGAAATGGCAATCCTCGGGCTATGCAAAACAGAAGACGTTGTCGGCGGCGCTGTCGTGCGTCAGGAAAAAGCGTATCCCGTCTATGATGATGAATATGCAATCAATGTCGCCACCATGCGCGGCGAGTTGGAAGCACGCTATCCAACGCTCCATATGGTCGGCCGCAACGGGATGCACCGTTATAACAATCAGGATCACGCGATGATGACTGCGATGCTAACGGTGGAGAATATCGTTGCTGGAGCCCGCGTCTTCAACATCTGGAACGTTAACGAGGATGCCGAATATCATGAAGCTGGTGATGAAGGTGACCAAGCTTCCATTGTGGTCCCTAAGGTTGAATTGAGCGAAGGCCAGGTCGCCGCACTGCAATCTGAACGTGACGTGCCTAAGCGCATTGAGCGCGCCGAAAACGACATCAGCAAGGCGGCCTAATCCTCATGGACCGCGCTGTCGCTTCCGTGTTCGATTTCTGGCAACGTTTCACGTTCACCCGCTATTTAGCGGCAAGCATAGTGGCGCTTGCTTTTGATGTTGCAAGCTTTTCCAGTCTCTTCGCGATGGGCATTAATGCTGCTGCTGCCTCGGCAACCGGATATTCGATCGGTATCGTCATCCATTGGATGGTGAGCGCACATTATGTATTCCCTGGCAAAACCCGCGATGGCGGGGCGCTGCAATGGCAACGTGTGTTGTTTGCGGGATCGGCTTTGCTCGGCCTTGCCATCACCGTCACAACAGTAACATTTCTGAGCAATATGGGTATCCACGCAATCGCTGCCAAAGGCGCAGCCGTTGCGATCAGCTTTATTGCTGTTTATGCTGCGCGCAAATGGGGTGTGTTTCGTTGAATATCAGTCAACCAAGCTGATGGAACGCGAAAAGCCATCGTTAAAACCGCTTTTGATTTTGTGGCTCTGTATTTGCGCCTTCCTGATTTTTGGTGCACGCGATATCATCGCAACGCGCGCTGGATGGGATCCCGATGACCAACTAAGACTTGTTCAATTGCGTGACTTCCTTGCTGGGCAAAGCTGGTTTGATAGCACCCAATATCGTTTGAATCCTCCAGATGGTGGGCCAATGCACTGGTCACGGCTGATCGAGTTGCCGCTTGCCTTCATTGTACTGATTACCAAACCGTTATTTGGTCAGGCTGTCGCCGAAATGATTGCAGGCACAGCGGTTCCCCTGATCGGGCTTGGCTTGGCAGCTTTCATGCTCAGCCGCATTGCAACACGTTTGGGTAATGCAGAGGCGGGAACGATCGCTATTATCCTGACGCTATTTTCAACGCCCTTATTGCCTCAATTTCAGCCCATGCGCATAGACCATCATGGCTGGCAAATTGTGCTCGCAGTTCTGGCTTTGTGGACGATATTCTGGCCAGATAAGAAGCGCGGGGGAATTGTACTGGGCTTGGCGCTTGCGACATGGCTGCATATTTCGCTTGAAGGATTACCCGCTGCGGCTGCGTTTTTCCTTCTACTTGGCTGGCGTTGGGTTATCGAAAAAGCGCATGGACAGCGTTTGATCTGGACAATCAGCAGCTTTGCATTGACTAGCATATTTCTGTTCCTTGGCACACAGCCTAACTGGTTAGGTGCCGCCACCTATTGCGATACTATCTCCCCTCCTTACCTGATCGCGATCATACTGGCGGCTGGCATCATGTTGCCTGCAATAGCTGCAACGCCGGATAACCGGCGCTGGCGTCTGGCGGCATCATTGGGCGCAGGTGCAGCAGCGATTGCCGCAATCCTTATAATTGCGCCGCAATGTTCGCGTGGGGCATTTGGCAATCTTGATCCGCTGGTGCGTGAATATTGGTATGTCAACATAAACGAAGGCCTGCCGATCTGGCACCAATATGCAAAAGACGCGCTGATCTTAATCGCGGCCCCTTTATGCGGTATTCCAGCGCTAATCGCGTTGCAGGCAAAGGCAATAGGCGGCAAAGCAAGCAAAGACCTTCGCGTGGCAGGCTATTTCCTGATATATGCCATACTGGTTTCATTTCTGGTGTTCCGCACAGTTACGGTGGCGGCGGCCTTTGCTATTCCGTTGGTCGCAGTCTGGATCAATAGTCTGTTCCAGTCATACCGGCGCTCACAGGTGCCACGCACGCGAATCCTGCTCGTGGCCAGCATGCTCTTCCTGATTGTTCCCGGCGCACTAATAGCAGAAGGTTATAACGGCATTGAGGGTATTTTCAGCAAACCTGAAAAAGCGAGTGACATATCAGCACGCATTGCCGACGAAAAATGCCAGTCTGTGCCATCGGTTGCAGCATTATCCAAATTGCCACGTGCCCGCTTCCTTGTGCCATTTGACATGGGCCCCTCAATATTGCTGACGACCCCGCATTCGGTTCTTGCCAGCAGCCATCACCGCAATGAAAAAGCTATGCACGATCATATCGAGATATGGAGGTCGTTACCCGACGCGTCATTTGGCTTCATAAAAGCACATGGCATCCAGTATATTGCCGCTTGTCCCTTGGAAGGCGAGCTGGATTATTATGCTGAAAAGCATCCCAAAGGATTATGGGCTTTACTTGCCAAAGGCACGCCTCCAGTTTGGGCGCAACCTATGCCTGATATGGGTAAAGGCATAAAGGTCTGGAGTATCTTAATTTGATCATAAATACATAAAATCGCGGTCGAAGCTTTTCAAATGCGCGCCGCCATCGGCGATAATGATCTGGCCTGTAACATGCTTTGCACCCGCCAGATAGGCAACGGCATCGGCCACCCCAGATGGACTTGGCAACGCCCCAAGCGGCATCATACCACCAAGCCGCTTTTCTTGTTCTGGCGAATAATCATCGGTCGATATAACTAGGCCAGGGGCGACCCCGTTCACCCGCGCCCGCTTGCCAAAGGCCGCAGCCATTGAACGCACCGATGAAGCCAGCGCCTGTTTGGAGAGTGTATAGCTAAGCTGGTCACCGTGCGGATTGACGATACGCTGGTCGAGGATATGGATGATTACAGGCTGCGTATCTTCACCTGCGGCAGACACCAAAGCCCGGGCCAGCAAAAGCGGTGTAAACAGGTTTAGCCGGAAATGCGTATCCAGCGTATCCATGCTCATATCCGTCCAGTTATCCTGACCGAACATCGCGGCGTTATTGACCAGCAGATCGGGGGCACGACCAAAATGGCCGGTAACGCTGGCGATTAATGTCGCTGCATTTTCCGGGTTGCCAAGATCAATCGTAAAACTCTTCCATTCGCAGTCACATTCATTGAGTGCGACAGCAAGATCGCCCTCCGGCACCTTATCAACATGGCTGGCAAGTGCCAGTGCGTAGCCCATTCGTGCGAGCCGCGATGCAATCACTGCACCTAGCCGCCGTTTACCGCCGGTGATGAGCGCGAGTGGGGCCGAGCTCATTTACGCTGCCGTGTCATGGTAATCCCGATGGCTTCCCCGGCTTCGGCAATTGCCAGCTTAACGATCTTGATCGTGATTGCACTGACCCGCGTATCACCAGCAAAAAGCCGGTCAATGATATGGTCGGCAACTGCCTCAATCAGGGTAAAGTGCACGCCCGCTGGCAATTCGGTCGCAGCATCCTTCAGGTCCATATAGTTTTTCGACGCCGACAAAGGTGTCTCGGGCGCATAATGATCGGCCATCTCCAGCGTTGCGCTGATCGATATTTTTAACGGCTGTGGCAAATGCGTTTCCTGGCTGTAAATACCTGTCAGCACATTAACCTCCAGATCATGCATTTCCAGGATCAGGTTATTAGTCATATATTTCCCCTATTCGAGCCCTGATTTGGCTCCAAATTAGACCAACGTGCAAATATCGCTGTCGGCAGCAATAGGCCCCGTGCTTCTTCTCGCACTGCGAGTTCGCCAAATTCAACTTTGCCGGGCAGGTCGCTAAAATGCGATTGCAATAGCGCACCTAATGCCATCGCCGACATGCGCACGGCATATACAGTGAGGAACAGGAATCGCGAATCGGGGTCGAGCAGCTTGCGGCAATCGGCGATCAATCCGGGTAAGTCTTCCTCCAGCCGCCACACCTCGCCATCAGGACCGCGGCCATATTTGGGCGGATCAAGCAAGATGCCGTCATAGCGCCGTTCACGTCGTACTTCGCGCGCCACGAACTTGGCGGCATCGTCGACGATCCACCGGATCGGACGATCGGACATGCCAGACATTTCGGCATTGCTGCGCGCCTGTGCGACTGATTTTTTGGAGGCATCAACATGCACCATATTCGCGCCGATAGTCGAAAGTGCGAGCGTCCCGACGCCAGTATATCCGAACAAGTTCATCACGCTCGCATCGGCCTTGTCCGCAATCAAACCTCGCATCCAACGCCAGACGGGGTCCATATCGGGGAAAAAGCCCAAATGCCGGAACGGTGTGCACTGCGCTGTGAAATGTACCTCTTCATTCCAGCTAAGCGGCCAGCCATCAAGCGGCACTGGCCGATTATTGTACCATCTGCCGCCACCTTCATCATCCGAACCGGGTACAAATTCAGCGTCAGCATCCCACGCGTCCAAAGCCGGCAACCACATTGCTTGCGGTTCGGGGCGGATGAAGGTCTTATCCCCGTAACGTTCATATTTGCGACCCGCACCGCTATCGATCAGAGTATAGTCGGAGCGCGGTTCGCCGATAAGCGTAACAAATTGTTGTGCTTCAGCCATTACGAACGGCATTGGCCATGATATGATCGCGCACCGCTTCATAGGTGCCGGGCAGTATTACAAACTGCTCTTCACGTTCAAAAAGCGACCCGATCCTATTGGGCAGGAAGGGGCGAATACCGGTTGCACGTTCAACAGCATCGCGGAACTTTGCAGGATGCGCTGTCGCCAATGTCACCACAGGCACGTCAGGTGAAATGTTGGCCACCCGCGCCGCGTGCAGCGCAATGGCGGTATGCGGGTCAATCACTTCGTCACACTCTTCATGTGCCCAACGCATTGCTCCTGCCATTTCATCAGCATCTACGCGTGCGCTGGCAAAGAAAGCCGCGCGTTTGCGCATGTCTGCGCTCAGCACCATTTTGCCCATTTGTTCAAACCATTTCATCCGCGCACCCGTCGTCGATCCATCACGACCTTCCAGATCAAACAGCAGACGTTCAAAGTTGCTCGACACCTGAATATCCATTGAGGGAGCAGCGGTGGGTGTTAAGCCCAGTACCGAATAATCACCCTTGGACAACGCCCTGTGCAGAATGTCATTCACGTTTGTAGCAACGATCAGGCGTTCAATCGGCAATCCCATTTGGGCAGCCACATAACCTGCAAACACATCCCCAAAATTGCCCGTAGGAACCGAGAAAGCGACTTGACGTTCGGGCGCGCCAAGCTTTAACGCTGCGGCAAAATAGTAAACCACCTGCGCCATTAACCGCGCCCAATTGATTGAATTGACAGCAGACAGGTTAAGCGGACCATTAACCTCGCGGTCATTAAACATCCGTTTGACCATAGCTTGAGCATCGTCAAAGCTGCCCTCGATCGCGATATTATGGACATTATGCGAGATCACTGTTGTCATCTGTCGCCGTTGGACGTCCGATATCCGGCCATGCGGGTGAAGCATGAAAATCTCGATACGCTCCCGCCCTGCAACCGCATCAATCGCGGCCGAACCGGTATCACCCGATGTCGCGCCAACGATGGTGAGTGCCTTATTCGAACCGCTTAAAAAACGTTCAAACATCTGCCCCAATAATTGCAGTGCCACATCCTTGAAAGCCAGAGTCGGACCATGGAAAAGTTCCAGCAGCCAGTGTTGGCTATCCAGCTGGGTTAGCGGGGTGACGGCGGCGTGGCTGAAACGGCTATAAGCAGCTGTACATAATTCCTTAAGCTCGGCCTCGGTAAGCGATCCGGCAGTAAATGGCGCCATGATCTTTGCTGCTAAATCCACATAAGGCAGCCCGCGCATTGCCGCGATCTGAGCACTCGTAAACCGCGGCCAATGTTCGGGCACATACAGCCCGCCATCGCTTGCCAAACCCGCCAGCGTAGCGCCCTGAAAATCAAGACTCGCGGCATTCCCCCTGGTGCTGATATATTTCATAGCGGCACGCGGTTAGCGCTACATCACGCAAATCGCAAGATTATTGCAGATCGGCCCGCACAAAATCGGCACATCTTTCACCGATCATGATCGACGGCGCATTTGTATTGCCGCTGACCAGGCGTGGCATGATGCTGGCGTCGGCGATATAAAGCCCCTCTATCCCCCGATATTTGAGCCTTGTATCAACCACAGCATCGCTGTCGGGCCCCATGCGGCAGGTGCCGACCGGATGATAAACGGTATCGGCCCGCGCGCGTAAATTTGCGTCAAGAGCCGCATCGTCATTCATGTCAAAAGGGTAACGATCGACCGGCGCATAATCACTTAAGGGTGGCGTGGCACATATCCGGTGCGTTTGCCGTACACCGGCACGTAGCACCTTTATATCGCGGTCATCGGTCAGAAATGCGGGATCGATAGCAGGTGCAACCGCGACGTCGTTTGACGCAAGCCTCACCGTACCGCGGCTTTCGGGGCGCAGCACACAGGTATGGACGCTAAATCCGTGGCCCTTCACTTTGGTGCGGCCGTGATCCTCAAGCATGGCAGGTACAAAATGATACTGCACATCAGGCGCGGGAATGTCTGGCGATGATTTCCAGAACCCACCCGATTCGGCATAAGGCGTGGTCATAACGCCGGTGCGTTTGAAGCGGTGTTCAATAATCCCTTTCGCCATTTTCCAGGTTCCGGAAAGCGAGTCGCCGATAAAATCTTTCGACTTGGTTGCAAAGCTCGACACGTAATCGATATGGTCCTGCAGGTCGCTGCCCACGGCGGCTTTATTATCGACCACATCGATGCCGTGATCGCGTAAATGCGCCGCGGGGCCAATGCCCGATAGCATGAGGATTTGCGGCGAACCAAATGCGCCAGCCGACAGGATTACCGCGCCGCGTGCCTTGATCGTGCGGCGGTTGCGGCCAATGCGGATTTGTACGCCGGTTGCGCGGCCATCCTCGACAATGATTTTTTCAGTCAGCGCCTGTGTGATGACAGTAATCCTGCTGGCGGCCGGTTCAACATAGGCCCGCGCCGCACTCCACCGTTCGCCGCCTTTTTGGGTAACCTGAAACATGCCAAAGCCGTCCTGGCTTGCCCCGTTGAAATCATCATTACGGGGGAGTTGCAGTTGCGCTGCTGCCTCGACAAAGGCAGATGATCCCGGATTGGACCAGTGCTGGTTCGACACCGATAATGGCCCGCCTTTACCGTGGAAATCATCGCCGCCATTTTCATTATCTTCGCACCGTTTGAACACGGGAAGCACATCGTCATAGGACCAGCCGGTACATCCCAAGGCAGCCCAATTGTCATAATCCCATTTGTTGCCGCGAATATAGACCATGGCGTTGATCGCACTCGACCCGCCAAGCCCGCGTCCGCGTGGTTGATATCCGATCCGGCCATTCAGCCCCTTTTGCGGGACGGTATCATATTGCCAGTTTGAACTGTTGCGGATGAAGGGCATGAAGCCGGGTGTTTTGATAAGGAAGTTATCATTGCGCCCACCTGCTTCGATCAGGGCCACGCTGTATCTGCCCCCTTGCGATAACCGCCCCGCCGCCGCACTCCCCGCCGATCCGCCGCCAATCACAATGATATCAAACTCGTCCATATGTACTCCTCTTTGACCGAAGTTTAATCGCACGATTAAATACTGGCAAGGTGATAATGTGGTAATGCGTATCTTACCGGAAGCCGCGATATTGCGTCTAAGGTCACACTAAAATCTCACTCTAATTACTGCCATGTTGAGATTGGACGTGCGCAGGGTCACCGTACCCCAAAATAATTTTCAGAAAACCTTGATATTCCAGAAGGCGTTACCATATATCTTAAGCCCTGTAGCTTGGATGCGGGGGAGCACTGTTTAGGAACGCAAGTGCGCTGAAGAGCGCCGCGCGACGGATTGCTGTGATACTTAGTGTCATTGTAACTTCGATTCCGATATGGAGTGTGGAACAGATATTCGCATCTGCGATATTATACCACACGAGGTAAATTTCGAACCGGCGGTGGCCGGGAGTAAGGTAAGTAACCCGGAGGATATGGGACGAACGGTATCCAATGCCTCCGGGTACGCACCCGAAGATGACGAGTTCGACCCTCGTACAGATGACTTCGTGTCGAAAGAACGAAATTACATTCACTTTGACCTTCCATTGAATGAGGCTGATCGAACAGGAATTACCTTCACAAGCGAAGAAATCTTGTGTCATTCTTTTTGGCCATTATTGGGATTCACCAGCATTGAGCGACGGGCAAAGAAGGACAACACCGGCAAGCTTGTCGTAGAAGACAAAGAGCGACCAATCAAATTTGGATCGCACGGCGATGCCGCACTACTCGAATGGTATACCCACGCGCTTTCCCGTCATTATGAAGTATACTTAAGCGATAAAGAATTTTCTTCATCAATATTAGCATACAGAAGCGGCCTTGGTGATAATATCGATCAAGCAAAATCGCTCTTCGATGAAATTAGAGATCGAAACAACTGCGTCGCAGTTGCCGTGGATATCAAGGGATTTTTCGATCATATTAATCATGACAATTTAAAGTCGTGTTTGATAGATGTCACATGCCAAACCTCATTAGAGTTGGATAAGCCGGCCTATCAAATTTTTGAGAGGATGACGAGATTTGAATGGGTTGAATCCGATTTGTTACTTACCCGCTTAGGGGAGAAATATGGGAAGCGTGGTCGGATTTGCTCTTCGCAGCAATTCAGGAAAATTGTTCGCGGTTTAAAACCCAGCCTAATCAATCGAAATCCTGCGGGGCATGGAATTCCTCAGGGCACACCTCTTTCAGGCCTTTATGCTAACATAAGTATGGCAAAATTCGATCACGCAGTCTTTAACCGGTTGCAGGCGATTGGCGGAAGTTAGCGCAGGTATTCTGACGACATAGCTGTGCTTGTGTCAAACGAGCACACCGCCGATGACGTATTGAAAATTATCAATGACGAACTTCAGCATATAGGGCTTTGGTTGAGTGATAAGAAAACTGAAATTAGGGAATTTACTACCGCGAATGGGACACTCTCATCAACCAAGCCATTTCAATATCTCGGTTTCACGTTTGACGGACAGCATACGAGGATCAGGCAATCATCACTCAATCGATATTATTCAAAGATGTATTTGGGTATAAAATCGAAAATTCGCGCTGCAAGAAATCAGGATATTGAAAGCGAAAATATTTTCCTTCGTCAGCTGTTTAAGAGATACACTCACTTTGGCAGGAATCGTAATTTTCCTCGCTATGCTTATCGTGCCGCAAAGAAGCTTGATGCGCCAGAAATCAAAAAGCAATTACGGCGGCACATGATTGTTTTCAAAAAGGCTCTTCGATACTATCTGGATCGAGCATACCCATAACCCAATGACTAAAAGAACTTAATCCCCGCCTCGCCCTGCCACCCATTTTGCCTTAATCATCGCGCTGGTTTCTCTGGAGCCATCATGGCTCCAGCCGGGTTCGCGCAAGAGATAGCCTAGCTTGTGTCGCCAAGGTGCAGCCCATATGTCTTGCGCAATCCCGACCCATTCATGGAACGCGGCCCAGATGATGTTGTAGCTGCCTAAATTCTTGACCAAGCCGTATTCGATTTTGTCGCGTGTATCTTCGGCCACAAACGTACCGAACATCTTGTCCCAGATAATAAATACACCTGCGTAATTGGCGTCCAGATAGCGGGCGTTGGTGGCGTGGTGGACGCGGTGGTGGGACGGGGTGTTGAATATGGCTTCGAACCAGTTTGGCATTTTATCAATCGCCTCGGTATGGAACCAGAATTGATAGATCAGGTTGATCGCGCCGCAAAAGAACACCATCTCAATCGGAAACCCGATCCAGAACAATGGTAATCGGGACAGAAAACCCAGCGCAATAAAGCCGGTCCATGATTGGCGCAGGGCGGTCGACAAATTATAATGCTGGCTGCCATGATGGGTGACATGCGCCGCCCAGAACCACCTGACGCGGTGGGCGCTGCGGTGGAAGACATAATAGGCCAGATCGTCGAGGACGAAACAAATGGGCCACACATACCAGCCCCAACCGAAATCGAAAGGCGCATAGGCGTGGACCGATGTGACGATCATAAGCATCAAACCTGCAGTCAAAAACCCCGCAATCTGGCTGCCTGTCCCCAGCAAAAGCGACGTTGCTGTGTCCTTAAACGCATAGCCTTTGCCAGCGGCTCCGCGCCGCACATACAGCCAGATTTCGACCGCAACACTTAGAGCGAAAAACGGAATAGCATATTTGACCGGATCGATCAGCACTGCCGCCTATGCCTTTGCCTGCGCGGCCAGCGTATCAATCATCATCGATATCGGCGCGACATCATACCCCGCGTTTGCGGCACGGTCGGCAATTTCGGCAGGGTGCATTCCGCCTTTTGACTGCGCGAGTGCCCATAGCAGAGTCGAGCGCGTTCCTGACCGGCAATAAGCCAGCGCCTTGCCTTCACACGCGCCCAGCGCATCTGCCATTGCGGTCAATTGCCACTCGGCAAATCCGGCATGGGTGACGGGAATGGCGATATAGGCCATGCCAGCCGCCTTTGCCGCCGTCTCTATCTCGTCGCCTTGTGGTGCACCGGGTTCTTCGCCGTCGGGGCGGTTATTGATGATAAGCGTGACGCCCATGTCTTTGGCAGTAGCTATTTCAGCCATCCCGATTTGCGGGCTTACAAACACATAAGGCGTCAGTTCGCGAAACATAATCACTCTCCAAAAATCTGCCAGACTTCGGACATCAGGCTTTCTACCTCTTTATTGGCGGGATAGCGATTGAGCAATCTCTCCCGTTTTTGGGGTAAGCCTTTACACAGCGCGTCCATATTCTTCTTTAGGAATGCGGCGCGGTCCGCGTCATAAGGTTCTTCGCCGGAAAAATGCCCGCAACCTTGGGCGGCGATCACGAATGTTCTGACATCACGCGGGATAGAGGCAGGATGAGGATCGCCGTAAAAATCTTTCCACGGTCCGTGTGTGCACCCGCCAAGCGCTGCTATCACAAGCAAGATACCGGTTGATCGCTTCATCTAAAATAACTGTATCACGCCAACAAAAGCTTCGCCGTAAGCATCGAGCTTGCGTGCACCGACACCGGTAATCCGCGACAAAGCCGCAAGCGTGCTTGGCTTTGCCGACGCCATTTCGCGCAAGGTTGCATCGTGGAAAATGACATAAGGCGGAAGGCCCGCCTCCATCGCAAGTTCGCGGCGTTTGGCGCGCAAAGCTTCGAACAGGGGATTGTCGACCGGATTAGCTTCGCTTGTGCCGCCACGCCGCGTGCGTTTTTCACGTTTGGGGGCAAGGACAAGCGAAAAGCTTTGCTCGCCTTTCAGGATCGCCTTTGCCTCCGGGCCAAACATCAATCCGCCGTGTTCATTATTACGCAGCGCATCTTTAAGCAGCAACGACCGCGCCACGGGTTTGATAAGTGCGGTTTCTTCACCGTCCACAATCCCAAATACTGAAAGCTGGTCATGACCCAGTTTGATTGCGCGTTCATCGCTTTGCCCGGTCAGTACTTTTTCGATATGGCCAACACCAAAACTTTGCCCGGTACGGTATACTGCAGACAGGAATTTGCGTGCCACTTCGCTCACGTCCACCGCCTTGGGCGGGGTCAGGCAGTTGTCGCAATTGCCGCAACCCTCTGCGGGAACCTCGCCAAAATGACGCAGCAGAATGGCGCGCCTGCACCCCCCCGTTTCAACCAGCGCGCCAAGCGCTGACAACCGCGCACGCTCGCCGGGCAACCGTGCCGGTTCGACATCGCGCAACCATTCGCGTGCCTTTGAAAAATCCTCCGCCCCCCAAAACATATGGGCGTTTGCAGGGTCACCGTCGCGCCCTGCACGGCCGGTTTCCTGATAATAGCTTTCGATGGATTTGGGCAGCCCTGCATGGGCGACAAAGCGCACGTCGGGTTTGTCGATCCCCATCCCGAACGCGACCGTGGCGACCATCAACATGTCTTCGCTATCCACAAAGTCATGCTGGTTCCGCCGCCGTATTTCAGGAGCCATTCCGGCATGATAAGCGCGCACCGGACGTCCGGTTTTAAGTAAGCTTTCGGCCATTTTCTCAACACCGACGCGGGACTGAACATAGACAATTCCGGCACCCGGATTGGCCTGAACAAAGTCCGTTACCTGCCCCGCAGTTCCCGCCTTTGTAGATATACCATAGCGGATATTGGGCCGGTCAAACCCGGCAACGATCATTCCGTCTTCGGATATGCCCAGCTGCAACAGGATATCGGCGCGGGTATGGGCGTCCGCCGTTGCCGTCAGCGCAAGCCGGGGGACATCAGGATAGTCATCCATTAGCGGGCGCAACAACCGGTAATCGGGCCGGAAATCATGCCCCCACTGCGAGATGCAATGCGCTTCGTCAACGGCGACGAGCGATGGCTTGCGTTTCGCGAGCATTTCAGGAAAGCCCGGTACGCGGAGCCGCTCGGGAGCGATAAAGAGAAATTGTAAGTTGCCTTGTAAGTAGTCGACGCAGGCTTGGCGAGAGTCGGCGCGGTCGCGGCCGGAATGAATGCGCTCGACAGCGAAGCCACGTTCCTTAAGTTTGCTGACTTGATCTTCCATCAGCGCGATTAAGGGGCTGATAACCAGGGTGGTGCCGCCGCGGGCTAATCCAGGTAGTTGGTAGCAGAGGCTTTTGCCGGCGCCGGTGGGCATGACGAGTAAGACATCTTGTCCTTCGACGACGGCGCGACAGACGGCTTCCTGACTAGGGCGAAATTGGGAGAAGCCGAAAGCGGATTGGAGCAGGGCGGGGAGGTCGTCTTTGCCGCCGGACCAATTTACGCGCTCAGGTAAGGACGCCGCTGGTTGGCCCGTGGACGCCGGGGCCGCGGCGGCACTGGCGGTGCGCGCCGGCTGGACCGGAGTGGCTTCGGCAACTTTGCCGACGACTTCAGATCG
>JAYUPC010000120.1:0-3421 GCA_043760355.1 Sphingomonadales bacterium | reverse complement strand
TTGACTGGCTGGGTAGCGAAGAGGTAATTATGCGCCTGTACGCTACCTTAAAATGCATTCTAGAGCCTATATGGTTATAACTACTTCCTCGTTTGGTTGTTTTATGAGGTTGTTACCTAGAGCTGAATGTCATCCCGCACTTAGCACGCGCTCCATTACCCGTCGGTAAATCTCTGCCAGCGTATCAAGATCGGCAATCGCGACCGCCTCGTCAAGCTTATGCATTGTTGCGTTGCACAGGCCGAATTCGACTACCGGGCAAATCTTTGACAGGAAGCGTGCGTCCGATGTGCCCCCTGTGGTAGAAGCTTCGGGCCGTAATCCGGTCACTGCCTCAACACAGTCGGCAATCGTCGCGGAAAGCTCGCCCGGCGGTGTCAGGAACGCTTCGCCTGATACCATTGCCTCCAGTGTCCCGCCGCCTAGTTCGACGAGAGCGCGTATCCGTTCCACAAGCGCGTCACCGCTATGCAGGTCATTGAAACGGATCGATAACCGCGCCTCTGCTTTGGCCGGGATGACGTTGGTTGCGGGGTTGCCGACGGTGATGTCTGTAACCTCGATGTTGCTCGCCTGGAACCAGTCAGTACCATGGTCGAGCGTTATAGCCTCAATCTCTGACAGGATTGCTACTAGCTTGGGAATCGGATTATCGGCGAGGTGGGGATAAGCAACATGGCCCTGTGCACCGGCCACATTGATCCACATATTGACCGATCCACGCCGCCCGATCTTCATCATATCACCCAGTTGATTGACCGAAGTTGGTTCGCCGACAAGACACAGATCGGGGACAGTCCCGCGTGCTTGCATATGTTCGATCAGCGCACGGGTGCCGTAAATTGCCGGGCCTTCTTCGTCGCCGGTAATAATCAGGCTGATCGTACCTGCATCTTTGGGAATATGTTGGAGTGCCGCGACAAAGGCTGCAATGCTGCCCTTCATGTCCACCGCACCGCGCCCGTATAGAATGTCGCCGCGTATCTCCGGAGCGAACGGCGCACTGTGCCAGCCATCGCCGGGCGGCACGACATCAAGATGTCCGGCAAAGGCGAAATGCCGGCCTGAATTTCCGCGTATGGCAAAGAGGTTTTCGACTGGACCGTGCGGTGGTGCTCCGGCCACAAAGCGTTCGACTGTGAAGCCCAAAGGCGTTAACATCGTTTCAAATGTGTCAAAGACCGATCCGGTGGCAGGCGTCACACTTTCGCAGGACATCAGAGCTTGGGCGAGGATTAGGGGCGTAATGTCATTCATGCTTTTGCAGGGATGGCAACAAGGATAAGCTTTGTCCATCAGTTCTATTCAAGAGTTCCAAAAAATGCCCAAAATCGATATCGCTTCTATCCCGCAAAACAAAGCCAGTAGGTATCCAGCGCCTTTTGACACAGAGGTCGAAGGCCGCTGGTACCGGCGATTGGCCCCTGTTGCCGGCTTAACGCAGATGGGCGCAAGCCATGTTGTCCTGAAACCCGGCGGCTGGTCATCGCAGCGGCACTGGCATGAGGGTGAGGATGAGCTGGTCATCATGCTATCGGGTGAGGCCGTTTTGATCGAAGATGATGGCGAGTGTGTTTTACGCGCAGGCGACGTCGCGGCATTTCCGGCAGGGGTGAAAAACGGTCATCACTTACAAAACCGCAGCGAGAGTGATTGCGTGTTTATCGCGATAGGAACGGGTGATCGGGGTAAAGGTGGCGGCTATTCCGATATCGATATGACTTTTGATGCGGATGGATATTATCACAAGGACGGTACGCCGTATCCGACGGATAGGTTGCAATAGGGCCTCTACTTCACCGCATCCTCGATCCGCTGAATGACCCAAGGCTCTTCTTCTGCGGCGGCATACCATTCCAGCATCCACGGATGCCCCATTATCGAATCGGCATAGACCTGTGCAAAGCCCGGTAGGGTAAAGCCGTAAGTCACAAACCGTGTGACTACTGGCGCAAACATGATGTCGGCGGCGCTGAATGTGCCGAACAGATACGGTCCTTCGCTGCCAAATCTGGATCGCGCCTCTGCCCATAATTGCAGGATACGGATCGCATCAGCGCGGGTTTCTTCGCTGATTGATACGTTTGCAAAGGTCGCACGTGCATTCATCGGGCATTCGCGGCGTAGCGAGATGTAACTGCTGTGCATTTCGGCCGACATTGCCCGTGCCATACCGCGTGCGACTTCGTCCTTTGGCCAAAACCGGTCACGGCCCACTTTGTCGGCAAGATAATCGATGATGGCTAGGCTTTCCCACACTACGCTTTCACCGTCCCACAGTGCAGGGACTTTACCGGCGGAGGGAATTAGATCGGCTTCCTTCTTGCGCGTTTCCCAATTTTCATCGAACAGAGGCACAACGACTTCGTCAATATGAAGTCCGGATTGTTTGGCGGCCAACCAGCCGCGCAAGGACCAACTGGAATAGGCTTTATTCCCTATGATAAGTTTCATGGTCATGTCGCTCATTTCCACCCTAGTCCAGAGCCTGTTGAAGATTGCTTCTAAGCCCAGAGCTACCCTTCGACAAGCTCATGGTTTCGGTTTTTTGTTCAGGCCGCAACCGCCTCCAGCACAGCCTCACGCAGCGCTTCTATTCCGCCTTTTTTCTCTGCCGAAGTAACCGAGATATCAGGATAGGCCGCGACATGTTTGCGCAGTTTTTCCATGGTATCGGCCTCAACGCCCGCGCATTCGGTCGCCTTGATCTTATCGGTTTTAGTGAGCACGATCCGGTAGCTGATTGCTGCTGCATCGAGCATCCCCATGATATCATGGTCAACCTCTTTGATCCCGTGGCGGCTGTCAATAAGGACGAACACCCGCTTCAACACTACCCGCCCCCGCAGATAATCGTTGATCAGGAACCGCCATTGGCGAACCGTTTTAATCGGTGCCTTGGCATAGCCATAGCCCGGCATATCGACGATACGGAACAGCGCAGGTTCGCCAACATCAAAGAAATTTAGTTCCTGTGTCCGCCCCGGCGTGTTCGATGCACGCGCCAGATTGTTGCGGTTGACCAGCGCATTGATGAGCGTTGATTTACCCACATTGCTCCGGCCGGCAAACGCGATTTCCGGCACCGTGGGTTCGGGCAGGAATTCAAGCTTGGGCGCAGATTTAAGGAAATTGACGGGTCCGGAGAATATTTTCGGGTCCACGATTATCCCGCCGCCTTTGCTATCGCTTTATCCGCGTCATCCTTGGCCGCCTGCTGCTTTAAAATCGGATGCCGTGAATACAGCCATTTTTGTTGCAGGATCGTCAAGATATTCGACACCACATAATATAACTGAAGCCCGGAGGCGAGCGATGCGAACATGAACATCATCATCCACGGCATGATCGCGAACACCTGTTTCTGCACCTCATCCATTGGTTGCGGATTGAGTTTCTGCATCATCCACATCGTGACACC
>JAYUPC010000119.1:0-9837 GCA_043760355.1 Sphingomonadales bacterium | reverse complement strand
CGGCCTTTGTCGGCTTTGGTCCGGTGCATGATTTGACGCGGCGGATAAAGTAACACTTATAATCTAGGATTTCATTTTGCAGGATTTATGCAAGGCTTTATCGAAACCTTTACCCCTACACGCTAACAAAATATGCGTGAAACCAATTGGTCCCATCCCCGCTGGATACAGCGCGCTAAACGGCGAACTCGCGATTGGCGGGCGGACGGCGTCTGCCTTGGTGGCGGAGGCCGGTGATACGCCGTTATTTGTGTATTCATCCGCCCATTTACGTGCAAGAGTTGCGGAATTGCGGGCGGCTATGCCAGAGCGGTTGGCAATCCATTATGCGATGAAGGGTAATCCGTTTCCGCCTTTGCTGACGCTCATGAACGGTCTCGTCGACGGATTTGATCTTGCTTCGGGGGGCGAGATGGCGTTGGCGCTGGCGGCGGGGGTTGATCCCTCGGTTATGAGTTTTGCAGGCCCCGGCAAGCGCGACCGCGAATTGGAGGCGGCGATAAAGGCGGGCGTAACGCTGAACTGCGAGTCCGAGAACGAAGCGTTACGCAGTGTTAACTTGGGGCAAAAACTGGGGATTATTCCAAAGATTGCTGTGCGCGTGAACCCGGATTTTGACCTTAAAGGGTCGGGCATGAAAATGGGCGGCGGCGCGAAGCAATTTGGCGTGGATGCTAAACGTGTGCCCGATCTGGTCAAACACATCATCAATGCCCGCGCCGATTTTCGCGGCTATCACATCTATGCTGGCAGCCAGGCTTTGAGTGCTGATGCAATTATTGAAATGCAGGCCCAGACCCTGCGCCTTGTGGTAGCATTATCAGAGGCAACAGGTATTTCTCCGCCACACGTCAATCTGGGGGGTGGATTTGGCATCCCCTATTTCCCCGGAGATGCGCCGGTTGACATAGAAGCTGTTGGTCAATCGCTGGAGGCGGCATTCGCTAAATTGCCCGCGATTGTGGCACCAACAGATTTCTGTATCGAACTTGGCCGCTATCTGGTCGGCGAAGCGGGCGTTTACCTGACCCGCATAGTCGACCGTAAAATCAGCCACGGCGAAACATTTCTGATTACCGATGGCGGACTTCATCACCAATTGGCAGCCAGCGGTAACTTTGGCACTGTCATCCGCCGTAACTATCCCGTCGCTATTGCCACGCGCTTTGATGCCGCCCCTGAGGAGGTTGTCACTGTGGTCGGCTGTTTATGCACGCCGCTTGATATGCTATCAAATCAGGCGCATCTGCCGCGTGCCGAAATTGGCGATCTGGTCGCGATATTCTGTGCCGGGGCGTACGGCGCGAGCGCCAGTCCCGCAAATTTCCTGGGGCAGGGTGCGGCATTGGAGATGCTGGTCTAAATGCTTTCGACCAAGCTTACCTGCACACTCTGATCGCAGTAATCGGCTGTCCCGAAAATCGTCATAAACGCCACATCGGTCGCATCACGACCCACGGCAATGCGGACCATATGGTCAGGGTCAGCAAGGCGTGTCGTATCGATCAGGTGCCATTTTCCATCCAGCCATATCTCCGCTACCGCATGGAAATCGGGCGGTTTCACGCCCAGCGCATAAGCCGAAACCAGACGGGCGGGAATATCAGCAGCACGGGCAAAGGCCGCCATCAAATGCGCAAAATCGCGGCAAACACCTTGTCGGCTGATAAAGGTATCGATCGCCGTGGTTTTGCCCTGGCTGGATCCGGATCGATATTCGATATTGGTATAGATCCACTGCGCCATCGCGGCAATCTTTGCTCCGCCCCGCAGTGCGCCAAATTCACGCTCGACAAAGTCGGCCAAGCGATCGGACTCGCAATATCTGCTGGGCCATAGATAGGGGATCTGCGCACCCTCAAGCTGATTCAGGGGTGTGGCTTCAAGCTGAGCTATGTTCGTATTTGTCCGATTTACATCAACAACTGCCCGGTAGTGCGCACGGAAAGGGCCCTCACCCAGCATCCATGTGCGCCTGCCCACATTGTCGCCGCCCGCAACTGGCGTAAGTGGACCAACGCCGTCAATCGTTAATCGGTCGCTGATTAGCACTTGATCGGCCATCTGCGCGGCCTCGACAATAAGCAATATTTGCGATGCGACTGGAATATAATATTCCAGCGTTGCCTCAATTGATACGCGGACTGTGCTTGCGCTGCCTTGGGTCAAAGCATTTTCTCGAACAATATCCATCCCCATATGGCGAGCGTCATGATCCCGCCGGCGAATGTTGCGATCACCGATTGGCGCAGCAAACGGCTTTGGATATCAATTGATGCAACAAAGGCGGCAAACAGACGAAGACGCAAGGCATTGTCACCTTCCAATCCCTCGCTGTCGAATTCTTCCCCCAGTAAAAGCGCACGCAGGCACAAAGCGCTGGAAACGATAAGCGGTGTAATCCCGATCAAGCTTGCAATAGTAAGCATCGGCTGGGTCGCGGCATCCAGGCTGAGTGGCGCGCCCGGACTCGCCGAAATGGGATGGGTGCCGATGGTGACCATTAGCGCATTGAACGCCAACATCCCGCCAATCCGCACAGAAAGATCAAGGTCACGGTTTTCAAGGAATTCAAGGTCTGCAATAAATCCGGGATCAGGGGGCGTATCGCGCATCACCTGAAAAGCACGCAAACGGGTGCGGAAGGAAGTCATTCTCATATTAGATGCGTTAGCGTAGTGCAACGCAGCGCGCTAGTCGGGTCCTGACCCTAATTCAGAATAGCACCCGTCATCCATGCCAGCGACAAAAACGCAATGGCCAGTAATAAGGATGCAAGCAGCACATAACGCACCCCGTGATTTTTTACGCCGCCGCTCGCTTCTTCGCCTGATACTTCAATATGATCGTCAACTATCTTCATCACGCGACTCCCAATTGGGTTGAACGGGCAAAATAGCCATAAATACAATAACAGATTTTCGGGCTAAGCCATAGCACCGCGCGTTTTGTCGCGGAACGGCCAATGGATTACGCCCCCTGCATATAAAGCCCACCAAACAAATACAGGCTGAAACAACAATCGGGGGCCATGATACCACCAGCTCATATGTATGCCGTCCATAGCTATATTATTAATCGCATGGTTGATATTGGCCGGGAACACACAGACGGCATAAGCCGCCAGCGCCCAACCCGCCACATTGCGCAAACGGGGCACGAAGGCGAGCGCAAGCGATCCTGCAATCTCACACAAGCCCGTCACCTGCACGACCAGCAACGGCGATGGCACCCAATGCGGAGTAATCGACAAGAAACCAGCGGGTGAACGCAAATGCGTTATCCCGGCGATCAGGTAAACCAGCGCCAGCAAATAGCGGAAAAATGTCCGCACCCTATTAATCTGCATAGCGATCAGCTCTTTATATTCACGATCCCGACCGCGCTGGATTTGGATGAAGGCGCAGAAGCGTTATTCTTCTTGGGAGCTTCCTTTTTGGGTTTGCGGGTTTCTTTGTTCGACTTCATTTGGCCTTTTGCCATTGATACTTCCTTTATGGCACGCCATGTGCCGACACGGACCCTAAGCGCTTTTGCCCTGCGTTTCGCCTTTATTCGTTAAGCCGCGAGCAATTCGGGTGTTTTCGTCGACGGCGTATTAAGCGCAAAGGTGGGACCACCGCGCAGCAAACCATATTCTGTGCGTACTTCGTCCAAAGGCCGGTCGAGCATATTTTCAAACGCCACAAACTGAATGCTGCGCGAAGCCCGGCCATAAGCCCAGCCATCGGTAATCGCATCCATTGCTGGCTTGATAAGATAGGGATCAACCAAAGTCATATGCCCCATGATCGTCGCGATGGTCATGGCGGAATAGGGAAAATCCATCTGTGCCAATTGGAAAGATTGCAGCGCGAGTTCGCCAAAAGGCGTGGCTTCATACCCCGTTAGAACATGGTGCAGGTCATGCGTCTGATACCCGCGAAGCACCTTATATTCCATCACTGCGGGGATGTTATCCAGTTTACCCGATGCGCGGAATTCTTCGTGCAGTTCGCGGTAGCCCAGGGCCAAACGCTCGACCAAATCATTGTCACGCATGAACCGCAAATACATATGGCCCAGTGTTCCGGGCGCATAGCCCTCAAGCGCCACGAGCGACACCGGTTTGGCATACCAGCTCTGTGCGGCAAGCGGCCCCTGTTCCGCGTGGCTCTCAATGGCCTCGACATATTTCGCAACGGCATCTGCTGGCGCCTTTTCCCACCAGTCATTAAACAACAGATGTACACCGTATTCGTAGAAATTATCCACACAGGTCAGATATTTTTCCCCAAATTCGCGGTCAACTTTCTGAACCATGACTCTCTCCTTAATTTATCTCCAACACATTTGATATAGCACATGGCTGCGTGCAACCAAAGCTTGACGAGCACCTCAGCAGCGCGGCACTAGAACGGGATGACCAGCCTCTACCGCCTTGACACTACTGCAGAAAACATCGGCCAGGTTTTTGATGCTGATCCGGGTGAAGACCCTTGGGTGGGCGGTTATATCGTGCCGGGCAAGCCAGCCCCAGTTGTGCTGCGCAGTAACAAGGGCGACCGTTATATCGCGCCGCGCATCTGGGGGGTGCCACCACCGCAGAGCTTTACAACCATAAGCCAAAACCAGCCCTATCGCTCGGTAACAAGCATCCGTAATTTGGAAAGCTCGTTCTGGATCGGGACGCTACGCCATACAGAATTTCGCTGTTTAATCCCCATGACCGCGTTCCAGTTATGGGCTGATAATCCAGATCTGCGTACCGGAAAACGGCGGCAGCATAGCTTTGCTGTGCCGACCGAGCCTGTGTTCGCGCTCGCCGGGATATGGCGCGATAGCGAGGTGGTCAGCTTTGCTTATTTAAGCACGGAACCCAATTCGCTTGTGGGCGCGGTCCATTCCAAATCCATGCCTGTCATTTTGCATCCTGAGGATCACGAGACATGGCTAAGCGCCGATTGGAACACTGCGCAGGCGTTGGTTGAGCCTTATCCCTCACAATTTATGACGGTGGGTCAGTGAGACTTGATCGTTCGTTTATATGGTTTTAGGAAAGCTTCGCTAATCGCAACCGGAGAATAGAATATGAAAGATCCAAAAGCCTTTATCCAAACCATGATCGCGCTTGCTTCTGCGTCGCTTGGGCTTGTTGCCGCACTTGCGTGGAACGAGGCGATCAAAGCGTTGCTCGCACTGCTGCATCTGGGGGACAGTGTCGGCGCGCTATTTGCTTATGCCATTGTCGCTACTGTGTTGGCTATCGTAGTTCTAACAATGCTCGGCCGTTTGGCGGCGAAAATCGGCGGTGAAGCAGCGTTTGAGCGTGAAGCTGAGGGCTGATTACGTCTTTGGCGGCCAGGGGAAAAATCCGGACGTCTTTGCAATATAATCAGCATATTCGGGCCGCGATTTCTTAAGCCCGCGTTCTAATAATGGTCCACCCGACCATTTCATGAGCGTGAAGCTTAAAAAAAGCGGTCCGATTATGCTGGCCGCGGCAACACCAAATCCGGTGTCCGCGGCAACCAGCCAAATGCCCCACCATGTTGCAAAATCCCCAAAATAATTGGGGTGGCGGGTATAGCGCCACAGGCCGGTGTTGAGGACTTTACCTTTGTTTGCGGGGTTGGCGCGAAATGCGTTTAGCTGTGCGTCGCCGATGGTTTCGAAGGCAATACCGATAAGCGCTATGCCTGCGCCAAACCAAGCAAGTAGACCAAGTCCGGGTGCCGCGTGGCTGGTGATGATCCCCAATTGCGCAGGCAGGCAGGTGATAAACAATAACGGTGCCTGCATCAGGAATACCATGATGAGCGCAGTCTTGCCCCAGCTCCAACCTTTTTTCTCCATCGCGCTGTCGATAATTCTCACATATCGTGGGTCTTCGCCGTGCGCACGCCAACGTGTGAAGAGATGGATCGCGAGCCGTAACCCCCAAAGGGTTACCAATCCGAGCAACAAATTCGCGCGGGTCGACGCAGCGTCCACTTGCAACCAACTCGCCCAGCTGAGCAACACCATGCCAAAGGACCAAAAGGCATCAATAAACGAAACATCGCGAATACGGACAGCTACCACCCATAAAAATAATATAATCACCAAAAGGGCAACGGCATTTATCCCCAATACGCTGAACAGCAAACTCATTGCGCCCCGTCCCCCTCGATTGCTTTGGTCATTCCTTTTGCAAGGTGCTTTGGCGTTATCTTATTATATAGAACTGCAACCTTTGCCATATCGGCGGCATAATCGCCGGTGGGCCAGATGGCCGGGCCTAGGCCACCGGTCTTGGTTGCGTAATCCATCATTCCGATCACAATCGGCACACCTGCCCCCATTGCGATATGGTAAAAGCCTGTCTTCCACGCTTTTACCGAACCGCGTGTGCCTTCAGGAGCGATGGTCAGCATGAATTCGTCACGTTTGCCAAATTCATCAATCATTTGCTGTACATAATTCTGGTTTGATCCCCGATCCACTGGCACCCCACCCATATCGAACATGAAGTTTGTCCACGGCCAGCGGAACAGGCTGCGTTTTGCCATGAAATGCGGGATGATGCCCAGGTCTTCGGTAAGGCCAATGAAATAGATGAAATCCCAATTGCTGGTATGGGGCACTGCAATCAGAACAAACTTGCGCGGGGAAGGGACTTCGCCAAATGCCTTCCAGCCGTGCCGGTGGTATATGCCGACCAGCAATTTTCGTATCCAGCGCGATACAGCACTTGGTTTGCGTTCGACAACCTGCATGTCCGGAAAAATCCTCTTCTCGAATGTTTCTATAATCCAGTAATTCACTGCATTGCAATTGGCTTGTTTCGTTGTGCGCAGCGGTCTAGTTATGCGACTTAGAAACTCCAATAAGCGGGATAGCAATATGTCAGAATACGGCCAGAATGCCGTGCCGGTGATTTCGGCAACCGGGCTCTTTACGCCAAGCGACACCATCAGCAACGAAGAACTGGTCGCCAGCTTCAACGCGTGTGCAGACCGGTATAATGCGGCAAACCCGGACCTAGAGCCACTAACCCATAGTTCGGTTGAATTCGTCGAAAAGGCGAGCGGCATCAAATCGCGGCATGTGATGGATAAGCGTGCGATATTGGACCCGGATATTATGGAACCCCGTTATCCCGAGCGCCCTAATGATGAGATCTCGATCATGGCCGAAATCGGCGTTGCTGCGTGTCGTGATGCCCTCAATAAGGCCGGACGCGATATTGCAGATGTCGATGCTGTGCTATGTGCAGCGTCAAATATGCAGCGCGCTTATCCCGCGATGGCGGTCGAGATTCAGCATGAGCTTGGTATGCAGCGCGGCTTTGGCTTTGACATCAACGTCGCGTGTTCCTCTGCGACATTCGGCATTCAGACGGCGGCTGATTACATCCGCAGTGGTAACGCGAAATCGGTATTGGTGGTCAATCCAGAGATTACTTCGGGGCATCTTAACTGGCGCGACCGCGATAGCCATTTTATCTTCGGTGACGTGGCAACCGCTATCCTTGTCGAGGCCAAAGACATTGCCCCTGCAAGCCATTGGGAAATCCTTGGTACGCGGCTGAAAACGCAATTCTCGAACAATATCCGTAACAATTTCGGCTTCCTCAACCGTGCGCACGGCAAAGGCCCTGTCAATCAAAGCGGACCGCGCAACGACAAATTGTTCGTGCAAGAAGGCCGGAAGGTATTCAAGGAAGTGGTGCCAATGGTCGGGCAAATGATCCTTGAACATGCACAAAGCCTTGGCCTGTCGGGCAGTGACTTGCGCCGTATGTGGCTACACCAGGCAAATACAGGCATGAACCGGCTGATTGCACACCGCGTACTCGGCCATGAAGCGACCGAAGACGAGAGCCCGACGGTTCTTGATACTTATGGCAACACCTCGTCTGCGGGTTCAATAATCGCCTTCCACAAACACAGCGAAGATTTGGCAGCCGGTGATGTGGGGCTGATTTGTTCGTTTGGTGCGGGCTATTCGGCGGGCTGCGTATTTGTGCGTAAAATGGGCTGACATTAGCGTGCGACAAATTCTTACATTTTGAAGTTTGCGGCTAAACACGGACTGCGCCTAAATGATTACAAAGGCCGCTTAAATGCCCTGTTGAATGAACTCGATACACTAGTGGCTGCATTGCGCGACGGGCTTGGTGCGGATTGGAATAACACTCTGGTGTTGGTCGCAACAGAATTTGGCCGCACAGTCGCATTCAATGGTACTGGCGGGACGGACCATGGTACAGCAAGTGCCGCGATGTTGTTTGGCGGTGCTCTGGCAAATGGCGGTAGTGTGAAGGCTGACTGGCCGGGGCTGGCAACTGGCAAGCTATATCAAGGGCGCGATTTGAAGCCGACATAGCGCTTTGAAGACCTGGTTTCCGGCGCACTCGCAACGCATTACGGCATCAAGCCAGAGAAATTGAAGCGGACTGTATTTCTGGATTTTGTTTAGCGGAATTCGAGAATTGAAAACAAAAAAAGCAGATAGCGATTTTCGGTCGCTATCTGCCTGTTGTGTTTACCGCAAGATGCTATCGCGCTTGGTAACGGCAGGAGTGCGCTCTTGCTCTGTAGGTTCAGGCGTGGGTTCCGGCGCGCGTTCATGCAGCCAGCCGGCAACTTTGCGACCATGCCGCGTTACCGCACCCATATTGAAAAAGTGCATCGCACCCAGAACCAAAGTCGCAATCCCGACATACCAACCCAGGAAACGCATTGCCTCTTCTGTGGTTTGAACCGCACCCGCCGTGCTCAGCGCCAGCGCGATGAAGCCAAAATTGACGAGGTAAAATCCAACCACCAACAAATGGTTGATGCTGGTCGCCAATTCGGCATCATGACCAAAACAGCGGATCAGATAGATTTTGCCATTTGTGGAAAGCGTGTACGCGACCCAGATCGTCATGCTGATCGCGATAATCAGATAAAGCGCATATGCTGTAACTGTCATGATACTAACCTTTCTTGGGAGAGAGAGTATTACGGTTATTTCTGTAATTAACGAAAATTAGAGGTAAATGAATATTGAGGTGGCATCGGCTTTTCCATCTCGTTGCTAAAGTTAGGGTTTGGCGCTGCCCGGAATGAAACGGACAATCTTGGCACCCAGTTTCATGAGTGTAATTAGCGTAGCTTTGTTGATCCGCCTGACATCATCATACCAATGGGTCAGCGTGCCGATAAATTCGTGCATCCGTCCAATCCGTTCCTGCACATGCTTGGGCAGGTCTTTATTCGCCCCCATGCGCGCCTTTAGTTCGGCCAGCTTGGCAATTGTCGGGTCAATTTCGCGGCGTTTACGCTCGGCAGTGATCGCCATGAACAGGTCCCACAGATCGGTTTCTGCGGTAAAATAGTCACGCCGGTCACCCGGAATATGTATGCGTTTGACAATTCCAAAACCCTGCAGCTCCTTCAGCGCAGTAGACACATTGGATCGCGCCAGTCCCAGCGCCACGGTAATCGCCTCGGCATCAAGTGGCGCATCGCTCAAATATAGCAGTGCGTGTATCTGGGCGACAGAACGACTGGCTCCCCAATGCGTCCCCATCTCACCCCAGTGCAGGATGAACTCCATAGCTTCAGGATATTTTTCAACGCCCATAGCGACTCATTCCTTTTATTATTTCTGATATTACAGAAATAACGGTAAGTGTCAAGTGCGGCATTAGCTCTAAGGGTAGTGAGATTTATTTCACGCGGAGGCGCGGAGGCGCAGAGGCGCAGAGGTTGCAGAAAGACTTTCTCCGCGACCTCTGTGCCTCTGCGTGAATAATTATCGCTATACTATAATATGATACGCCAACGGTGTAAAAACCTCTTTCCTACAGAAAACCATATCGGTTAT
>JAYUPC010000118.1:0-10096 GCA_043760355.1 Sphingomonadales bacterium | reverse complement strand
TGATGTACCACCCGACGGAGCCGCGGATCATTGCGGTGCTGGACTGGGAACTGTCGACCATCGGCCATCCGCTGGCCGACATCGCTTACAACGGCTTCATCTGGCGCTCACATTCGCCGGGTTGGGGCAGCCTGGACGGGATCGACTTCGCCACCAGCGGCATCCCCACCGAGGCCGACTATGTGGCGGCCTATTGCCGACGCACCGGCCGCGCCGGCATCGACGACTGGGCGTTCTATATGGCGTTCGGTATTTTCCGGCTGGCCTCGATTTCCCAGGGGGTTTTCCGCCGCGTCCAGTCCGGTCAGGCGGCCAGCGAGCGGGAGGCGATCAATGGGGCGGCTTCCCTGGCCGAGCAGGCGCTGGCGATCCTAGAAGGTCGGGAATAGCCGAGCGTGCCGGCGCACGAGCGCTGAGGCCTTTAGGACACAGGTGACGCGCGACTGTCACAGACACCACTCAGGCGAGTGGCGTAAACCCCGTCACCTAGGGTAATGGCGGCGCAACGGCGCGACCGTTTGTCGCGCGTCAGGAGCACCCACATGATTTCCAACCGGACCCTGCTTGCCGCCCAAGCCAGCGTATTGGCCATGGCGATGGCCGCCACCGCCGCCCCCGCCTTCGCCCAGACCGAAATCGAAGAACTGGTCGTGACCGCACGGAAGCGCGACGAAGCGCTGATCGACGTGCCCTTCTCCATCGCCGCCCAGAGCGAGCAGATGATGCGCGAACGCGGCGTGACCAATATCGAGGAGCTCTCGCGCGGTATCGCCGGTTTCACCGTCCAGAACCTCGGCCCGGGCCAGAGCCAGATCGCCATCCGCGGCATCTCGGCCGGCCAACTGGTCCGCGACCAGCCCGGCGTGAAGGAGCAGGTCGGCGTTTATCTCGACGAATCCGTGATTTCGTTGTCGCTGTTTACACCCGACCTTGACCTGTTTGACCTGAACCGCGTTGAAACACTGCGTGGTCCGCAAGGTACGTTGTTTGGTTCGGGCTCGGTCGGCGGCACCATTCGCTATATTACCAACCAGCCAAAGCTTGATAAGACCGAAGGTTCGGTCGAAGGCAACGTCAACTTTGTCGGCGATGATTTCGCGGGCCATTTGAAAGCTGCCGTCAACCTTCCTATTGGGGACAAGGTCGCCATTCGTGCGGTTGGATATTACACCAATTATGGCGGCTTTATCAATGCGCGCCGTGAAGGTGGGGCGATTGATAAAAATGTGAATAACGGCAGCAGGATCGGTGGCCGTATCGCGGTTACTATCGCGCCAACCGACAACATTACAATCACTCCACGGGTAATTTACCAAAAGATCGACACCAATGGTTTTAACCGTCAGGAAGTCTTCAACCTTTACGCCAACCCGTTCACAACAACACGCCCTAAGGTTACTTTCAATGAACGTGAACAGTTTTTGCTGTTACGTGAAGGCTTTAACGACAAAACGGTCATTGCCGACAACACCATGAAATTCGGCTTTGGCGGCGTTGATCTGACCTCGGTCAGCAGCTATACCAAGCGGGATATTCTGGTGAGTCGTGATGCAAGTGCATTGACTAACAGCGTCAACATCGATCTCGGCTTTTCAGCAGCAGACTCTATAATTCCATCGAACCTTAAAGACACAACTGATGTAAAATCGTTTACTCAAGAACTGCGTTTAAGTTCAAATGGTGACGGTCCGTTCCAATGGGTACTCGGCGGGTTCTATTCCAACACCGATCGCAATTATGCGCAGCGTTTGCCAACGCCGGGCTATGATGACGCTCTTGCGAGACGTGCTGCTATTGTAAATGCTGACGCAAATCCGAATAACAACCTTCCCCCTGCTGCGGCAGTCGCCAACGGCTTCCCGCTCAATTCGCCGTATAACTCCGATATCAATTATAAAATCAAGCAAAAGGCCGTCTTTGGAGAGGCCAGCTATGACATATCCGAGAAGCTCAACGTAACCGCCGGTGGCCGTTATTATGATTTCAGCGAAGACCGGTTGTTCAAATCAGGTGGTCTGTTTGCAAATGGCGACAATCAAACCGGCACCACTAAATCGGATGGCTTCACCCCGCGTTTGCTCGCCAGTTATAAAGCAACCGATGATGTCACGTTCAACGCGCAGGCATCAAAAGGTTTCCGTTTAGGCGGGATCAATGACCCGCTGAACATTCCATTATGTTCGGGCGGTGCAGCCGGCATTGACGCGCTGACATTTGGTAATCGTCCGCGGTATGCTGATGAAACACTGTGGAATTACGAACTTGGCGTAAAATCGAAGTTCAGCGGTATCACCTTAAACGCCGCAGCCTTCTATACCGATATCACCAATCTTCAGGTAACGGCCGATGCCGGAAGCTGTTCTTCACGTGTGGTTTTCAACGTTCCCAAGGCGCATACACAGGGAATCGAATTCGAACTGACTGCACGTCCGGCAACCGGTTTGGAATTGGGGATTTCGGGCAGTTTGCTGAGTGCAAAATTTGACTCCTCGGTCACCACCACAGCAGGCGTCGTCATTGCGGGTATCCGCGATAACAACCGTCTTCCTACTGTACCAAAGTTCCAGATTTCGGCCAACGCCAGCTATAATTTCCCGGTCAGTGCCGGTGCTGAAGGTTTTGTCGGGGCGTCATTCCAGCATGTTGGCAACCGCATCACCCAGCCAAGCGATCAGGAAGGCAATCCGCGCACTTTCACCTCCGGTCTCGCTTTTGGTGGCGCGACAGGTACAGGAGCAACAACGCTCAATCTGGTCTTGCCAAGCTATCAGCTGGTGAACCTGAACGCGGGCGTTGATTTTGACGGTGGCCTTTCGGTGACCGCTTATGTCAACAATGTGCTCGATGAAAATGCCCTGTTGTCGTTTGACCGCGAACGTGGTGGCCGTGCGCGTCTGGGCTTTGCAACCAACCAGCCACGCACATACGGCATCACCGTGCGTCAGGCTTTCTAAGGTCTAACGATCAAGAATATGAAGGGGGCGGTGTGAAAGCACCGCCTTTTTTTGTCTGTGGATATTAGAGCGTGCTGCATAAAATATGAATTGTCATTGCGAGAAGCGAAGCGACGAAGCAATCCAGAGTCGCGCTGCATAACCCTGGATTGCTTCGCTTCGCTCGCAATGACGAATGATGCAGATTTACGTCACGATGCTCTAATATGCTCTGCCCCTTCTAATTCACACCTGTTATTTCTGGCTGACATATGGCTTGACAGGTTCGTCAAGCGATCCACCGCGTTCAGTGCAATTACCCGCAGGCACATATTTCCAGCGGTCGGGCATATAATCTTTATCCGCTGTCCCCGCGCAATCGGTTCCCTTGCCTGCCGCGCAATCATTATGCTGTGCAAGAGCAATGCCATAGCATTTCTCACGGGTGGCCTTTTGGGGTTGCGGCATGGCAAGTCCCTTATCTTCCGCAGTGTAATCGACCGTCACCATCCCGTCCCCGCAAGAGGCAAGCGCCCCCGCCGCGATCAACGCGCTGGCCAAATGGCGAAGTGTATTGGAAGATGTGCGCCCCATGCTGCGTGCAATAAGCGATTTATTAGCCTTCGCCAATTGCTTCCTTCATCGCACTGGCGTGGCTAAAGGCAATTCATGTCCCCCCGATTCGTATTCACGCTTCACGCTACAGACGGCAAAGCCCGCACCGGCAGCATTCAAATGCAGCGCGGTGATATAGCAACGCCTGCCTTCATGCCCGTTGGCACTGCTGCCACAGTCAAAGCCATGCGTGTGGAAGATGTGCGAGCTACTGGCGCGGATATTATCCTTGGCAATACCTATCACCTGATGCTGCGTCCAGGGGCGGAACGGATGGCACGGCTTGGCGGCTTACACAACTTCATGAAATGGGACCGCCCGATCCTGACCGACAGCGGCGGGTATCAGGTGATGAGCCTGTCGGCGCTGCGTAAGATTACCGAGGAAGGCGTTTCCTTTCAGAGCCATCTTGACGGATCGCGCCATATGCTCAGCCCCGAACGATCCATGGAAATCCAACGGTTATTGGGGTCGGATATCGTCATGGCATTTGATGAATGCCCCGCAAACGGCGTGTCACGCGAAGAGGCAGCGAAATCAATGGAGCTGTCGATGCGCTGGGCAAAGCGGTCACGTGACGGTTTTGACAGCGGCACCGAACATGCCGTGCGGGCTTCGCTGTTCGGCATCCAGCAAGGTGGGTTGGACGAAGAACTGCGCGCACGGTCGGCGGGTGCGCTGAGGGATATCGGCTTTGACGGATATGCAGTTGGCGGTCTGGCAGTGGGCGAAGGACAAGAAGCGATGTTTGGCTGCCTTGATTATGCGCCCGATCAGTTGCCAGCCGATAAGCCCCGTTACCTGATGGGGGTCGGCAAACCCGATGACCTGGTCGGTGCGGTCGAACGCGGTATTGATATGTTCGATTGTGTGCTGCCCACGCGGTCAGGCCGCAATGGTCAAGCGTTCACTCATCACGGCCCGCTCAATATCCGCAACGCCAAATTTGCCGAGGATCAGGGGCCAATTGATAATCGCTGCAGTTGCCCGGTGTGCGCCAAATATACCCGCGCCTATCTGCACCATCTGGTTCGGTCGAGCGAGATGCTGGGCGCAATGTTGATGACTCAGCATAACCTGCATTACTACCAGATGCTCATGGCGGGGATGCGCAGTGCGATTGCTGCGGGTCAGTTTGCCGCGTTCACGAGCGATTTCCGGCGGGATTATCTTAAGAAATGACCGATCCGGCTATTTGTGATGCTCTTAACCGCGCCCAGGCCAATAGCCCTTTTCTTGCGCACCTTATTGATCGCCAGCCCAAGCTTGTTGCTATCATCCAGACCGGCGAACTCAACGCTGCACTGAGTTTCGCCCTCTCTATCCAAGCCGACACTGTCGCCGCCACTCTCCGCCGTCAACGCCAGGGGGTCGCACTTGTAACAGCCATGGCCGACCTATCGGGCGCTTGGGACTTAACCCGTGTCACCGCCGAACTATCTGACTTTGCCGATAAAGCGCTCGACACCGCCATTGCCGCCGCAATCGAGGAACGTGTTCCAGGCAGCCCCAATCAGGGCTTCGCTGTGATTGCGCTGGGCAAACATGGCGGGCGGGAGTTGAATTATTCGAGCGATATCGATCCCATATTCCTGTTCGATCCCAAGACCCTGCCCCGCCGTGACGGCGAAGATCCGGCGCAAAGTGCGGTCCGCATTGGCAAACGGGTGATTGACCTGCTCGCGACCACGGATGAAAACGGCTATGTCTTCCGCGTTGATATGCGGCTGCGTCCTTCGCCAGAGGTAAGCCCGATTGCCCTGCCTGTTGAGGCCGCAATTGGCTATTATGAATCCAGTGCGCTCGCTTGGGAACAAGCCGCGTTTATTCGTGCAAGGGTCTGTGCGGGCGACCATATGCTTGGTGCGTATTTCATGCGATCAATCCAGTCCTTTATCTGGCGGCGGTCACTTGATTTTGGCCAGCTTAAAAACATCCGCGATATGAGCGCGCAGATCAGGGACCATTATTCCCGTGGGCAGACTCTGGGCCTTGGTTATGATCTGAAACGCGGGCGCGGCGGGATACGGGAGTGTGAATTTTATGCACAAGCCCATCAGTTGATCCACGGTGGACGCGATGCCGGCTTGCGTATGGCCGATACGCGGGCAGCACTGGCTGCACTTGCCGAAGCGGGACGGATTGATCCTGCTGATGCAGCTACATTATCGGATGCGTACACCGCGCTGCGCACTATCGAACACCGCTTGCAAATGGTGAATGACCGGCAAACCCATGCCATCCCGGATAAGCAGGATGATTTGGATGCCTTAGCACGGCTACACGGCCTCATTAACGGCAATGAACTGCTTACAGGACTTCGGCGGCACGTTGAACAGGTGCAAGCTATATACGACATCCTCGCCGGTCCCCAGACAAGCTCCAGCCCACGCATTGCGGAAGAGGGCCTTCCGCTCGATGACCAATTAAGTAGCCTAGGATTTACCAATCCCACCGATATTGCGCACCGCCTGAGCCGCTGGCGCAGTGGCAAAGTTCGCGCAATCCGCAGCGAAGCGGCGCGTGAGGCGTTCGAGGCTGTGCTCCACGCGATACTCGCCGCACTTGCAAGGGCGCCCGACCCCGAACGCGCCATCGCCCGGTTCGACAATATGATCGCGGCCCTGCCCAGTGCGGTCAATTTCTTCCTGCTGTTGCAAGCGCGCCCTGCCCTGTTACAACTTGTCGCCGATATTTTAAGCTATGCGCCTGTGCTCGCCGAAGCATTGGGACGGCGGACAGAACTGCTCGACGGTTTGATCGATGCTACCGCGCTTGAATTACCTGAAGGCACGGCGTCGCATATTGCGGCGCTGAACCAGAAAACCGACGGGCAGGATTATCAATCGATCCTCGACAATGTGCGGGCCTATGTCGGTGAGCAGCGGTTTTCGCTGGGTGTGCAATTGATCGAGGGACGGCATGATCCCCTCGCCATTGCCCGCTGCTATGCCCATTTGGCGCAGGCCGCGACGCAGATTTTAACGCAGGCAACCGTTGCCGAGTTTGAAGTTACGCATGGCAAGATAGCCGGCGGAGAACTTCTGATCCTGGCGCTCGGCCGATTGGGCGGAGAGGCGCTGACCCATGCGTCCGACCTTGATCTCATCCTGTTGTTCACGGGCGATTATGCGGCCGAGTCAGACGGTCCCAAGCCGCTGGGCGCGACGCAATACTTCAACCGTCTGGCGCAGCGCGTTGTCGCTGCTCTCTCGGTTCCCACGGCATCCGGCGCACTTTATGAAGTCGACACTAGGCTCCGTCCCTCAGGGGCGAAAGGTCTGCTCTGTGCTTCGCTTGATAGTTTCGCCCATTATCAGCGGAGCGAGGCATGGACGTGGGAGCATATGGCCTTAACCCGTGCCCGGCCCATCTTCGGATCCGTGCAGGGGCGCAGGCAATTGCAGGCGATCGTCGATGACGTGTTGAATATGCCACGCGATGCTATTCGCCTAAAATCCGACATCACCAATATGCGCACCGATATGGCAACACATAAGCCACCCAAAGGCACGCTTGATGTAAAGGCGATGCGCGGCGGCCTGGTCGATATCGAATTCATCATCCATACGCTGCAACTTGAGTATCATAATGGCCTTATGCCGCAACTTGACCAGGCAGCTGCAAAGCTATTGGAAGCAGGGTTGCTGTCACCACAGGTCGTCAAAGCGCAAGATTTATTGTCTCGGTTGTTGGTTATATTGCGGCTCGTTGCGCCGGACTGCGAACCGCCGCCAGAGCCTGCCCAAATGCTTATTGCGCGCTGTTTGGATTTACCGGATTGGTCATCCGTTATCGCCGAGATTGATTCTGCGCATGATGATGTGGTCAAAGCATGGCATAGATTATTCGACGAAATCGATTCGTTCTCAGGAGATAAAAATGACTGATATTGGTGATACGCTTCCTTCTGTTACCGTTCAGGACAGCAACGGCGCTAGCCTCTCTTTGGCCGATCTCAAAGGCCCCTTCGTCCTCTATTTCTATCCCAAGGCCGATACGCCAGGGTGTACCAATGAAGCGAAGGACTTTACCGCAATCGCCGCTGATTTCGCCAAAATCGACTGCGGGGTATATGGCATATCAAAAGACAAGCCAGACAAGCTTGCCAAATTTGCTGCTAAATACGGCCTCTCTGTTACTTTGCTGTCTGACGAAACCAGCGATGCGTGCGAACAAATGGGTACTTGGGTCGAAAAATCGATGTACGGCAAAAGCTATATGGGTATCGAACGCGCTACATTTTTGGTGGGTAAGAACGGCAAGGTTGCTTCTGTCTGGCGCAAAGTAAAGGTTGCAGGTCACGCAGCCGTGGTTCTCGAATCAGCTCAAAACCTCTGACAATATACTCCAAAAACGGACAAAATCAGACCGCGACGGACCTATTGTTTTACCTTATGTTAATAAAGAAAGATCAGCTTTTACGCCAGTTTCCGCTATTTTTATGTTCAATTCAACAACTCACCCCGTTCAAGGCGCAGTTTAACCCGCACACGGCATCTGTGGGTTGCAATAAAAAGACAGCTCCCGCAATTCAGTGTCAATAAGGGGTGGGCAGATTAACTGTCTTACATATATTCGGGGCTACGCCAAAGCGCGGGTCGCAAAATAAGGTTTGTACACGCTTATGGTACGCATATTTTTGGCCTCGCGCCAAACACTCACAACCAAGTTGGCGCTCGCGGCCGGAGTTTTGCTTATTGCCAGCGCTACCTCACCCGCAATGGCTGCATCTGCCGCTAATGCTTCTGACAGTTTCCGCGTTAATCCCGAAGATGTAAAAGCCAATCAAACGGCCTTGGGCCTTTCAGATCCAGATTTCCGTGCAATTCATGATAATTGGGGCCTTGCCAAGGGTGCCCCTGCAAAAGTTTCGTTTGCTATTCCATCAAGCAACCCTGTCGACCTGATGGCGCTATCTAGCAATTTTGGCCCACGCCGTGCGCCCATTCGTGGCGCTAGCCGCATGCACAAAGGAATGGATATTCCTGGCCCCGTTGGTACACCAATCCACGCAACCGCAGACGGCATCATTGGCCGCGCACAGTGGGTTTCAGGCTATGGCAAATATGTCGAGATCGAACATGGTAACGCTATTGAGACACGTTATGGCCATATGTCGGCGCTTAATGTTTCATCAGGACAACGCATCCGCAAAGGCGATATCATCGGTTATATGGGCTCCACAGGCCGTTCAACCGGCAGCCATTTACATTATGAAGTCCGCGTCGGCGGCGAGGCCGTAAATCCTACAGCATTTCTTGCACCATCAGTGCAATCGTCCGATCAAGCAAATCGTTTGCTTGCCGCGAAACAAATCGATATTACAGCATCTGGTGGTCCGGCTAAGTAAGCCGATAACCAAACGCATCACCTTTGGGAGAGGGTGTAATCTAGGGGCTGGTGAGGCGAAAGCCTTGCCGCCCCATTTGTTTATCCCTACATAGTGTATATGACTTCTCCCGCAGACATCATCCTGACACCAAATGCCGCGCGCCGCGTGTCGCAGATTGCCGAAAAGCTTGGTAAATCCCCAATATTGCGCCTTTCTGTCGAAGGCGGCGGCTGTTCTGGCTTCCAATATAAATTCGGTATGGCCGACAGCATAGAAAACGATGATATGATAGCGGTTGAAGCCGGTGTGCAATTGGTTGTCGACTCCGTAAGCATGGATCTTGTCCGCGGATCGGCGGTTGATTTCGTCGAATCGCTTGGTGGCAAATCTTTTCAGGTGACGAACCCCAATGCAGCATCGGGCTGTGGGTGCGGGTCAAGCTTTTCCGTTTAATGAAAATCGCAAGCTTCAATATCAACGGCGTAAAAGCCCGCCTGCCCCGTCTGATCGAATGGTTGGAGGAAACCGCGCCCGATGTCGCCTGCTTACAAGAAGTCAAATCCCAAGATGAAGGCTTCCCTGCTGCCGAGTTTGAAAAGCTCGGTTATAGCGCGATCTGGCACGGTCAGAAGAGTTTTAACGGTGTCGCGATCCTTGCCAAAGGAACAACCCCGGTTGAAACCCAGCGCGGCCTTTCTGGTGATCCCGAAGACGAACAAGCCCGCTATTTGGAGGCCGATGTAAACGGTGTGCGCGTGGCCAGCATCTATCTGCCCAATGGCAATCCGCAACCCGGCCCCAAATTCGATTATAAGCTTGCATGGATGGAGCGGTTGCGTGCACGCGCCGTAACATTAAAGGCGCTGGAAATCCCCGTTGCCTTGGTCGGTGACTATAATGTCATTCCCCATAATCACGATATTTGGTCAAAGGAAGCAATGCTGGATGATGCACTGCGTCAACCCGAGAGCATTGCGGCTTATCGCCGTATGCTCAGCGATGGCTGGACCGATGCACTGGCCAGCCATTATCCGGCGGGCGGCATCTGGACCTATTGGGATTATCAAGCAGGCGCGTGGCAGCAAGACCACGGATTTCGTATCGACCACATGCTGCTGAGCCCGATAGCCGCCGACCGGTTGGTCAGCTGCGGCGTTGATAAAGATCACCGCGGCCGTGAAAAAGCAAGCGATCATGCGCCGGTTTGGTTGGA
>JAYUPC010000117.1:0-10176 GCA_043760355.1 Sphingomonadales bacterium | reverse complement strand
CAGGCAGTTTGCGGCCTTTCCAGATATCGAGCATCTGTTTTAGTGCCAAGCCGACATCTGCAACGATGGGAAGGTCAACGCGAACGGTCTTGTTGATCGAGCTGCGATCAATGTCGACATGGATTTTGATACTATCAGGTGAAAACGCATCCAGACGTCCAGTAATCCGGTCATCAAAGCGCGCGCCCAAGCAGACCATGACGTCGCACTGGTTCATCGCCATATTGGCTTCATAGGTGCCGTGCATCCCAAGCATCCCAAGCCACTGCTCGCCCGATGCTGGATAGGCACCAAGGCCCATCAGTGTGGAGGTCACAGGCGCACCGGTCAGTTCGGCGAGTTCACGCAAGAGTGCACTCGCGGCGGGGCCTGAATTGATTATACCTCCGCCAGTGTATAAGATCGGTGCTTTGGCTTTGGCGATCAATTCAACCGCCTTGGTTATCGCCGCTAGATCGCCTTCACTTGCTGGTTTGTATCGCTGCGGCTTGTTGTTGCGCTTATCAAATGTAGCAGTTGCCACCTGTACGTTCTTTGGAATGTCGATGACAACAGGGCCGGGTCGGCCTGTAGTTGCAATTTGGAATGCTTCACGCACCGTATTGGCAAGATCAGCTGGGTCTTTGACGAGATAATTGTGTTTGGTGCAGTGTCGCGTAATACCGACGGTATCAGCCTCTTGAAACGCATCGCTGCCAATCAGATTGGTTGCAACTTGCCCGGTCAAGACGACCAGAGGAATGGAGTCGAGAAACGCATCGGCGATACCGGTCACCGCATTTGTGGCGCCAGGTCCTGATGTTACAAGGACGACGCCGGGCTTGCCGGTAGAACGGGCATAGCCCTCTGCTGCGTGGGCGGCACCTGCTTCGTGGCGGACGAGGATATGCTTGATCTTTTTGTTCTGGAACAAGGCGTCGTAAATCGGCAGCACTGCTCCGCCGGGATAGCCGAATATTGTATCCACGCCTTGCTCGATCAAGGTTTCGATCAGTATGTCTGCGCCGGATTTTTCGGGCACTTTAGGTCCAGTCTCTAAATTGGCGAAGTTGTCGCGTATTGTTTGTTCTCACGCCCATGCTGCGGTGCGGCATATTTGGCAAGAAGTGGCTCGCTATATATTATAATCTGTTGTGTCAAGCATTATTATTGTAATAATATTTCAATTTTATCTATATTTGAATCATTTATCTCTCCTTCCAAGCGTGGCCAATCGGAAGGAGATTGATTGCGGAACCAGGTATATTGGCGCTTTGCATATTGGCGCGTAGCGGCTTGTCCGCGGGCTATGGCCTCTGCGTGAGTGATAGCACCGCTAATCTTCGCAGCAATTTCAGGAACACCAATGGCGCGCATAACCGGCGCATCCGGCGGCAAATTGCGTGCAAGCAGCGCCTCAACCTCTTCCACTGCACCGCGCTCCATCATCTGTTCAAACCGCAAATCGCACCGCGAATGCAGCCAGTTACGCGGGGGCAATAGCAACAGCGGATGCAACGCAACACTCTCAATAATCCCGCCTTCCATCCGCTTGCGCCACTTTAATATACTGATGCCGGTGCTTTCGATTACCTCCAGAGCCCGTTTGATCCGGCTAGTATCGCTTGGCACCAACGCAGAGGCCGCATCCGGATCCGCTTTATGAAGCGCAAAGTTTGCATCCTGCGTCGAAAGCGCCCGGATATATGCGCGGATGTCTCTATCAATCTCCGGTATCGGCGCAATTCCTTGCAAAAGCGTACGCAAATATAGACCCGTCCCGCCAACCAGGACTGGCAAACGCCCTGCCTGATGCGCGGCCGCAATCTCTGCTTTCGCATCCGTTGCCCATGCTGCGGCTGAACAGGCCGTGTGCCCATCGAGATAGCCAAACAGCTTGTGCGGCGCGCTGGCCATTTCTTGGCGGCTAGGCTGCGCGCTTAATACGGGCAGTGCGGCATAAACCTGCGCACTATCGGCATTGATGATCGTCACATCGCGCGTCTTTGCCAGATGCAGCGCTAATGCGGTCTTGCCGCTGGCGGTCGGACCGGCAATAACCGCAAGCGGAAACTTCTCATCAGGATTCGTCATGCCCATTTGTACATTGATAGCAGCAGACACCCTTGAAAGCGGAACGATTTCTGATGCGTGCGATGCTCTGGCGGCTACCGGTTGCGATCCGGCCGAGATTGTCTGGCTGGAACCGGGCAAAGCAGCTGACATTGGTTTTACGGGCGACATAGCAGCGGCGCGTGTTGCACTCACGCCGCTTACGGCAATCGCCGACATCTGCGTCCAGCCGTCCGAACACCGGCGCAAGAAGATGCTCATATCCGATATGGACAGCACAATGATTACTGTAGAGTGCATTGACGAGCTGGCCGATTATGCCGGGATCAAGCCACAGATCGCCGAAATCACCGAACGTGCGATGCAGGGCGAACTGGATTTTGTCGCGGCGTTGCGAGCGCGTGTGGCGTTGCTAAAGGGGCTCGACGAAGCGGTGATTACGCAGTGCCTGCGCGAACGGGTGAAGATCATGCCCGGCGCACAAACCTTGGTCCGCACGATGGCCGCATGGGGCGCGCATACCGTTCTGATCTCGGGCGGCTTCACCCATTTTGCAGAGAACGTGGCACAGCAAATCGGCTTTGCGCAAAGTTTCGCCAATCAGCTTGATATCGCCGATCACGCGCTAACCGGCACAGTCTCCGGCCAGATTGTCGACGCGGCGGTTAAACAAGCGCAGCTGGAGGCCAGCGCCATCGAACACGGTTTATCCTACGCGCAAGTTTTGGCCGTAGGCGACGGCGCAAACGATATCCCGATGATAAAAGCCGCAGGACTAGGCGCTGCATACCACGCCAAACCCAAGGCAGCGGCGGCTGCGGATTTCGCCATTGCGCATAATGATCTGACGGCGTTGCTCTATGCGCAAGGCGTGAGGCGGGGGGATTGGGTGATTTGAGGGTGGGGGAGGTGGCCGTCGTTTAAGGATTAAAAACCTATGCCAAGATATGTTATTAAACGTAGTTTGCACACCTTGAGTTTGTCCCTGTTCTCACCGAAAAGTGACGAGTTATTTGCACAGTGGTTCGCGCGTTTAATCATGGGTTGATAAGAAATGAAAAGCAGTGAATAGGGAGACCACGATGACAAATGATGCATTGGGACCACCTTATGATGCGCCGCCTATAATTGAGGCGGTCATACAATTTCGTTATGCTGAACCTGTTTCAAAGACGGTTCAAGCTAAGCTTCTCAAACGACTTAAGCGCGAATATAACAATGAGCTTGCACTTCAGGCTGTTGGAGCCAATGTAAATTTCGAAAGACAAGAGGCTGCATTTGTTGCCGAGCCTCAATCGAGACTCTCTTCGTTGGATGAGACCGATGTTTTGATTATCCATGCAACCACACTGACATGGTCAAGGCTTGCACCTTATCAAGGGTGGGATGCCTTATTGGAACGGGTGAAACGGGATGTGCAGATTGTGCACGAAGTAGCGGGCTTTAGAAAAATAACCCAATTGGGTGTGCGGTACATTAACAGGATAGACGTCCCAATAAACGGCCCAATCACTCGTTACGAGGATTACCTTACCATCAACTTGAGCTTACCAGATATTTGGGATAGTGTTAGTAGCTATGGGTGGCGTTTTGAGCGAATCTATCCTAATTTGTTATCTTTAGTGATTGTTCAATCAGCGATAATTGCACCCGAAATTCCAAATCATGCTGCATTTTTGTTAGATATTGATATAATTCGCAATCAGGATATTCCAGCAAGCATCGAAGATATTTTCTCTTTGCTATACAAAATGCGTGACTTGAAGAATGATATTTTCGAGTTATCTATTACTAATGCTGCGCGGGAGAGCTTTTCGAGATGACACTTAATGAAAGCTTTCTGGCAAGTAACGCAAATCAAAGACAATTGTCGGTTTCAGCCTCGAGTTCAAGCGCATTGGGTTTGGGAATTTCAGATATTATCAAAAATGGGTTGATTGCGCCTGATGCAATCGCACCAGCTGAAAAATTTACTGCGCCAAGCTCATTAGTCGAACGCATATTTCAAGCATTGGCGGATGCCAAAATCTGGACATCTCGCGTTGCCATGCGTTTGGATTTAGTTGCAAGGGATCGTTATTTTCGTCAACTTGATTTGCTTCATGATTGTGACGAGTGGTTTGGTGATGATAAACCGCTGATGCTTGAATCATACAAAAGCTTCGTCAGATTCATGATGACAGAAGGCGGTCAGTCAAAGCCATCCCTTGCGTTGAACCCAGATGGCCATCTTCTGGCTGTGTGGGAAGTTGGTGGCAATCGGCTAACTATTGAATTCAAGAGTAATGATCGCCTTCAATGGATTGTGAGTTGCGCGAATGGCGACAGAACCGCTGGTATGACTTCGCTGATATCGATCAAAGTTCACTTGACCCCATACATACCGGAAGCTTGGTTTGGCGTTGAGTAAAAGTAAGGTTCCCGACGGCGATCATTTAATGCGTCATGTGCCGTATAGTCAGCAGATACGTGATCCTGATGATGACAGTTTTAGAGGCATCGTAGCAATTGCATTCTCTATCCGCCCTACTGATGAAGGTGGGCTTTCGCTCACTTGGGTCGAGCATTATGGTCCAAAGTCGTTAGCGACTTATTCTTATGCCGCATCAAAGTTTCGAGACAGCCTACAATCCAAGAGGCTAGGTGGGAAAGCCTTCTTCGCAATCGGTCAAGCTGGAGTCACAAGGAAAACAGCGGCAATTTACGGCAAGAAAATTCGCCTCGTACACGCGCCGGACGGCTCCAATACTGGGCATGTCGAGGTGAGACGTTTTTCTGATGAGGACCGTAGCCTTCTCGACGCTCTTGCTCTTGATGTGTTCACGGATCACGTAGCGGTAGCGGAATTAAACTTATTGTCACCAGTCTGAGCACTAAATTAGCGAACACAATATATCCAATTCTGACATCCCCCGCCACACTCTGCCACCCCTCAGTTTGTCTACGTCACCGGTTCAATCCCTGCTATTTCCCAAACTGCACAAAAGCGTGTATGTTTTGATGCAACTAAAAACACCCAATAAGAGCAAATCATGCGCGCTTTGATAACCCTTTGGATGCTTCCCTTATGTGCCAGTTGCGCATCTGTGGAAACCGCGAAGACGGTTGCGGTGTCGGAAGTAGCGATTGCCAATTTGGCGAGCGCGGAGGGAAAATCTGCGGGTGTTGCCACATTGTCGCAGCGCAGTGACGGGCTGTGGCTGAGTGTTTCTGCCGACCTTCCGGCAAATGGCACATACGGGATGCACATTCACGCGGTTGGCAAATGTGATGGCCCGGATTTTGCCAGTGCGGGGCCGCATTTTAATCCGGGCGGTAAGCAGCATGGGCGTGATAATCCGATGGGCGCGCATATGGGTGACCTGCCCAATCTGGTCGCGGGAGCGGACGGCAAGGCATCGGTTGAAACCCGCCTACCTGATATGCCGCTGACCGGCACTGGCGGGTTGATCGACGGCGACGGCGCGGCGCTGGTTATCCACGCACAGGCCGATGACTATAAAACTGACCCCAGCGGGAATAGCGGTAAGCGGGTTATTTGCGGAGTGTTTTCGGCGAAGTAGAACAGTATTAGAGTCGCGTATAACCTAAATCCTCCCCGGAACGGAGAGGTGGCAGCATAGCTGACGGAGGGGGCGTTATCTGCTTAGCGCGTCTTCAGAATATGACGCACCCGACCCCTCCGCCCTCTCGAGAGGGCACCTCCCCGTTCCGGGGAGGATTTTGATGCTCAGGTTAATATCGCAAGCCCTACGTCAGCGCATAACGCATAAATTCCTTCAACCCGAATTTCTCCACATTCGCAGCTCCCATAATCTCTGGATGCGGACGCCAGCCGACATGGTGCAGGATGGAGTCCGTGTCGGCCCATAGCAATCCGAGGAACGTCTCCAGCAGCAATATGCTGCCCATCGGCCCAAGGCGCGTGCCGCCAAACATATCGTTCTTATCGGTAACGCTGCTAAACTCGGCTTCGCGTAAAACATAATACCAGAGCGGCGTGTGTCCCGCAAATTTGGCCCCAAGTGTTTTGCGTCTGGCGATCAAATCCTTGACCAGCTTTTTATCGCTCGGATCGGCTATCTTGGCCGGGTCCATATGTCTGGAGCCATAAGACCAGATTTCTTTAGGCGACAGCAGGGGAAACGCGCCCAATCCGCCCATTGGCATTGCCAGTTCGGCAGCCACTTGTTCAGCAGTAGGTAGCTGCATCATCGACCCACGGAGAAGATTGAGAAAGGGCAGGCTGCGCTTGCGTTTAACACTCTGCCCCTGATGATCGGGCAAGTCGGCCAGTGGATCGACGAGCAAGCTGTCCATCCGGTACGCTGGCTGGGTTAGCTTTGTACCCGCCGCCATGCCCGCTGGCGGGGTTCCCGGAACGTCGAGCAGATAGCCCCAATCAATACCCCGCGCCGGGTTGATCGGTTTGAACCCGCGCAGGTCTTCTTTGCCCGTAACCATATCGAAAATCGGAATGCGGGTGCGGGCTTTTCTGGGATCTTCGGGAAGTTCGGGCTTGATGCCTGCTTCGGAATTTAGCGCATACGACGGGCGCACCATCGAATGGCCAAAACGGTAAGCGGCACCTGAAAACTCAATCGGGATATAGGGATAGGTTGCGCCGGTTGCATCATAATGGCGAACATGGGGCTTGGAACCCATCTGCGCAGGGACCATTGCCGCATAGATAGCCGGATCGCAAATGCGCGCCAGATAGTCTTTGAGCACAATCCACTGATAATGATGCCGCACAGTGACCACCGTTTTGCGAAAACGTTCATAACCGGTGACCGACACGTCCATGATATTACTGCTGGCCATGATTTTGTTGTGGCAGGCGATGAATGCCTGCTGGATTTGCGCGACAATCACATTTTCATCATTGCGGTGATCGCCGATCAGGGCGGTACCAGCGGGGGAGCGGAACAGATCGAATTTGGTTTGCACTTTGCCGGGTTTGGCTGGCGCTATATTGTTTGCCGATATCCGGAATGTCATGGTGTCCGAGTCATAGAGAAAACGGCTGCTGCCAAGGCCGTGGCCATAGACGCAGTCGAGATCAAGGCGTGCCGAACGGAAATTTTCAACTGCACTCGGGTCGGCTTCTTGTTCGCCAAGGCCGGTCAGGTCGAGCGTGAGGTCATGATCCACAAACTGCCCGAAATAGGTGTAGGCCGATGGCAAATCGGGATTTTCATCGCCGTCACCAATACCGAAATCCTTACCTGCGTCTTCCTTGATCATTGACCGGGCCAGATCGGCGAGTAAATCTTCGTCAAATGTCGGCCCGCGCAAACTCGGAAACATCCGGCCAAACCGGCCGAAATCATTGTCAATATCCTGTCCGCGATGTCCGCCTTGTGTATGCGCCATGAGTGCACTCCTTCAGAAAAAGGCAAGTATCTCTTTCCCGTGAATGTGCCACGGTTGAAGCTACCTGTGTGTGGGTGCGACTCTTTTCTAGTTAGATATAAAAGATATGCTGAAAACGCCGCAATGTCATCGCGATTGAGCGCAAATCTTTGTCGTTTTGGCTGGAAAATATGCGGAATTTAGGGTGATTGTGGTTAATTCGGGTATAACTAAATTTTATCCGCAAACAACAGGCTGCCCGTACCTAAACGAGTAAGCACTTGTTCAATATCACCTTCTGATACAGCAAAGCAGCCTTGGCTACGGCCGAGTTTGCCGTGTTCCTGGATCATCGCGTCGCTGACATACCAGGCGGGGTGGATAACGATCGCCCGGCTTTCGGCTTGGTCATTTTCGGGATCAAGCCCGATCAGGCGCCGCGATTGGCCATGTTGGCCAAAATAAGTTTCGCCGACAACATAGCTACCTGACGAGGATGCTTCGGAACCCGGTATATTGGAAAATTGCTGTACCCATCCACTATGGCCGGGATCTGATCCCTTGCCATGTGCGACCAGCAATGTTGTCGTGTCGCCATTGTGTACGTTGAACAGGTGAAAGCGGGGATCGCGTGAAGGGGCCGAGAAATCGGCAATCGCGATAATGTCACGCTGGGTAATCGATGCACTGTGTTGGCCGAATGCCGCGCTGGCCTTACGAAGAAGGTCGGGGCTTACCGGATTTATCCCGGCTGCTTTTGCTGGCACCGCTAACAAACCGCCGTTTACGCCAAGCACAGCTGCGCCGAGCACGGCGGAACCCAGGAAAGCGCGACGGTTAATTAATGTCATGATGTACATGTATGCGCTCCAAAGCTTTATCAAAAGCTATCATTCGTCATTTTGACGCAAATAGAGTGCGATTGGGCGTGTCAAATACATCACACTGCACTGATTTGCGATGAATTGAGTGATGGAAGGCCTTAGGAATACGTAAATAATGTTGATTCGTCGTACGTATGCGTCCATTGGTCGCAAATACTAAGTGCGACCAATTACAACAAAAGGCAAATATCATGAAGTTCAACCGGTCAATATGGTTAGCAGTTGTGGCAATTTCCCCAGTGACCGTAGCACAGGGTTTTGCCCAAAACGCTCCGGCACAGGTGGTCACGCCACCTGCCATTCCACCTACTACTGTAGTGCCAGATAAGCAGCCTGTACCTGAAGCGCCGCTGAACAAGCCTGCTCCTTTGGCGCCACCTGCCGTGCAAAAAAAGCCGGTTGCAAAGAAATCTGCGGCGACGGACTCGTTGAAGCCAGGCGAGTTTGTTTGGGAGGGCCGTGCAACGAAAGAAAGCCAGACCAAGATTGTAGTTGTTCTTGATATACAGCGCCTTTATGTCTTCCAAGATGGTTCGCTTGTGGCCTTTTCTACTATATCATCGGGTAAGAAGGGGCATGAAACACCCCCTGGTATTTTCACAATATTGGAAAAGAACAAGGATCATAAATCCAATCTCTATAACGACGCGCCGATGCCGTTTATGCAGCGTTTGACATGGGATGGTATCGCGCTTCACGCCGGGCACAATCCAGGGCGTGCTGCGTCACATGGCTGTGTGCGCTTGCCGCTTTCTTTCGCCAAAAACCTGTTTGACGTCACAAAATATGGTCAGCAGGTTATTGTTATGAAGAACCTAGATACGCCACCACCTGCACCACCAGCGCCGCCAGTCATCATAAAACCTGTCGAGCCACCTGTGACACCGCCGGTTATTCTAGAACCAGCACCCGTTACTGTGCCCATGACAGTTACGAGATAATTTGTTTTCAAAGCACGGAATATTGGGGCGGTGTTCATTAAACTGGCTCGTTTTTGTCCTGAACCAAAGATCCGCCGCAAACACGCACCGAGGTTAATTCCCATCGCTTTTGTAATGGGAGCGGCGGTCGGCTCGGCGAATTGGGGCTTTTTGCTCGCAAACCCTGGTCGAGGAAGCCGGATCAATCCGCTAAACTTAAGCCGCACATTCGTGTTGAAGCGGTTAAGTAATCAGTATGCGTTTGGTCACTGTAATTTCGCTGAAATTAGGCTGGAGCTTTGAGTAGCTTTTGCAGCGCTGCCGCAGTTTCGGTGCAAAAAAAACGGTCAGTATGTTTGCACGCCGAACGCTTGTTCGCACTGGTCTGACTTGTCAAGAACTCTTGACACGCAAACTCGGACTATGTAAAGAAGTCTTGACAGGCAGGAGTGCGTTGTGTGGAAAACAGATTAAAAGGCTACCGCGAAGAAGCCGGATGGAGCCAAGGCGAACTCGCTCGGCGGCTAGGTGTATCCCGGCAAACCGTCAATGCTGTAGAAACGGACAAATATGACCCTAGCCTGCCGCTGGCGATGCGGATTGCGAAGCTATTTGCCTGTCAGGTTCCAGACATTTTTGTCGATCATTGGGAAACAGAAGGAAATTGAGATGTCTAACATATCTATGGAGGTGAACATCCGAAAAGGTCGACAACTGATATTTCAATTGGCCTTTGGCGGCTTAATTGGTGGGCTTGCGGGTTATTTTGGCCTCGGCGCTCTGGATGCCGAAACAATGGCTGCCGATCAGGTGATCTTGAGCGGAGTTGGCCTTATTTACTTACTGATGGGCTTGGTCGTCGGCTTTGGTCTGGTCGCACCAAAATTGGGATCAAACATTCTCAATGTAGAAGATGCAGAAGAAATTCGTGATCAAAGACGCATCTTGACCGGATCATCAATTTG
>JAYUPC010000116.1:0-10297 GCA_043760355.1 Sphingomonadales bacterium | reverse complement strand
CCTCAATCGGATTGGTTTCAAGGGCATCCCAAATGTCCCGATAGATTTGTCCTGTTGCTTGGTCAGTGACGTTCATACAACCTCCTTCAATCGCTTTCGTGCCAATTCAATATCCTTTTTGGCCGTTGCCTGACTCTTTTTGACGAACGCGTGAAGCACAAACACCGCTCTATGTGATTTAACTACGTAGATCACACGATAGGTTCCATTTTGTTCCCAAATGCGGATTTCTCTCACACCTTTACCAATCGAGGGCATTAGCTTCCAATCGTCAGGACTCTTTCCAGCTTGTACTTTTCCAAGTTGCCGACCCGCATCACGTGTTGCCTCTTTTGGAAAGGCAACAAGACGCGAAAGAGAGTCTCCAAGGAACTCGACTGACAACATTATACTGATACCGATATAAACATCAAGCCCCTATCAACTCCCGCCCGATTAGCATCCGGCGTATCTCGTTCGTTCCAGCGCCGATATCCAGCAGCTTTGCATCGCGGTAATATCGTTCTACTGGCCAATCCTTGGTATACCCCGCACCGCCAAGTGCCTGTATCGCTTCATTCGTGACTTTTACTGCGCTTTCGCTCGCCAGCAGGATTGCTCCTGCCGCATCGAACCGTGTGGTTTTGCCCAGATCACAATTGCGCGCCACGGCATAGACATAGGCGCGTGCCGAATTCAGCGCGACATACATGTCGGCGATTTTGCCCTGAATTAATTGAAAGCTACCTATGGCTTTGCCGAACTGTTTACGTTCGCGCACAAAAGGAATGACGACGTCCAGACACGCCTGTATGATGCCCAGTTGAATGCCTGCAAGCACCGTGCGTTCATAATCGAGGCCCGACATCAGTACAGCAGCACCGCCATTGGTTGGCCCCATGATCTGTTCTTCGCCGACAAAGCAGTTATTGAATACGAGTTCAGCTGTCGGGCTGCCGCGCATGCCCATTTTGTCGATCTTCTGCCCGATGCTGAATCCTTCCATATCTTTTTCGATCAGGAATGTCGTGATCCCGCGTCCGCCGTCACTGCTATTGGCATAGACGACCAATGTGTCTGCATAAGTCGCATTGGTGATCCAGAATTTTGTGCCGTTCAGGATATAGCCGCCCTGTACCGCCTGCGCTTTCAGTTTCATTGACATGACGTCTGAGCCTGCGCCTGCTTCGGACATAGCCAGGCTGCCGACATGTTCGCCCAAGATCAGCTTGGGCAGGTATTTGGCTTTCTGTTCAGGGCTTGCCCAGCGCGCAATCTGGTTGACGCACAGGTTGGAATGCGCACCGTAACTTAAGCCGACCGACGCCGACGCACGGCTGATTTCTTCGCACGCAATAACATGTTCCAAATAGCCGAGGCCAAGTCCGCCATCGGCTTCAGCCACGGTAATCCCGTGCAAACCAAGCGCGCCCATTTCGGGCCACAGGTCACGCGGAAACCAATCCTCTGCATCGATCTTTGCAGCAATGGGTACAATGCGATCGCACGCAAAGCGCATTGTGCTCTCCCGGATCATGTCGCCGTGTTCGCCTAAGCCAAAATCAAAATCGGGTGTGCTGGTCATAATATCATTCTCGCCTTCATCTCATGGCTTTATCACGCAAAACGCAGATGGAAAATTGATATTGAAAAAAGTTGATCTATAGAAGCGGACAGAGGAGAAATCAGATATGCCCCGTTTGAAGCAGGTTCCCCGTGCGGACGCCGATCCGCTCGCGCAAACGTTATATACCGCGTTGTTTGGTGATCGTGATCCTGTCGTGGAACCCGGCACCGAAACAGGCACGCCAGGAAATTGGTGGACTGTGTTTGCAAACTCACCCGCGACTTTCAAACACTGTGTCCAGGGGTTTCAATATTACCGTTCGCCTGATCGCAAACTTGATTCCAAATTACGCGAGCTGGGACAGATGCGTGCCGGTTGGGCGCGCGGATCGCAATTTGTGTTTTCTCAGCATTGCAAGGCGGCACGCGCTTACGGCGTTACTGAAGAACAGATTGCAGCGATACCGCATTGGCAGATTGCCGATTGTTATTCCGCAGTCGAGCGCGTCGTGCTTGCTTATACCGACGCAATGGTCCTGATGGGTGGGCGCGTGGCGGACGGCATATTTGACGTACTCAAATCCCATCTTGATGACGAGATGATTGTTGAACTGACCTATATCGTCGCATGGTATGACATGCACGCAGTCACCAGCAAAGCGCTTCGTCTGGAATTTGATGATGTGGATGACCGCATTACCGAAGTACCCGCGCCCGAAGGTTTTAATGCCGACGTAATGCGCATGGTTGATGACAAGGAAAATCGGACATGAGTTACCACCATCTTGCTCTTGCGACGCGCGATATCTCCGCGATCCATGCGTTTTATGAAGGCGTTATGGGATTTGAACTGGTCAAGGTCGAGGTTGCCAAAGTTATGGCGGGTGGCTGGGCCAAGCATTTCTTTTACCGGATGCACGGCGATGACAGCAGCTTTATTGCGTTTTGGGAAATGCACGATGTGCCCGGCGGCGATGATTTTGAAACTAGTCTGAGCAAAGCGGCTGGATTGCCTGATGAAATGAACCACATTGCCTTTGCCGTCCGCAGTGAAGCCGAATTGGACGTTCGGCGGTCGGAATGGATGATGGCCGGGCTATCAGTGATGGAGGTCGACCATAACTGGTGCAAGTCGATCTATACCAAAGACCCCAATGACAATCTGGTCGAATTTTGCCTGACAACCGGCAGCTTTACCGGTGCGGACCGTGCACGCGCACTTTTGGCACTTCAAGAAACCAAAGCGAATTATACGCCGGGGCCCGCATCGATGAAAGTGCATTCGCCGAAATAGGTTCGGCTTTAAGCGCTACCCCGTTCTAGCAACCGCACCGGTACAGGATCGCGTTGCGGATCTTCACTATTCAAAATGGCAATCAGCGCCTCAACCAGCATTTCCCCCGCACGCCGGTAATCTTGTTCAATCGTAGTAAGTGGTGGTTGGGCATAGCCGCCGGTTGCTATACCATCAAAGCCGATAACGCGCACATCAGTGCCGACAACTATGCCCGCTTCATCGAGTGCACGCATTGCGCCAAGTGCGATAAAATCATTAGCTGCAAATATCCCGTCAAAGGCAATGCCGTCACGGATTAGCGCGTCAACGGCCTCATGCCCCTGTTCTTCGCGGACCGCATTTTCCGGCAAAGCAGGGCAGATCGGTTCCAATCCGTGCGCTTTCATTTCGGCTAGATAAGTCGCCAGCCTGACCTGAAACTGTGGCTGTTCGCTGTCAGACGGGCCGATATAGGCGATTTTTGTGCAGCCTTTCGCGCGGAGATGCGCAATTGCAAGCTTTGCGCCTTGTACATTATCGCTGCTGATCGCGAGCAGGTCATGGTCGCTCGCGCCCCAGCAAATCATCGGGGTATCATGCCGCGCAAAGTCGCTGAAATATTGCCAGCCCTTAACATTCTGTCCGCTGCCAATCAGGATCAGGCCATCGGCTTGGCGGCTGCCGACATAATTGGCGAAGAAATTGGCCGGGGAATCCTGAAACGAAACTGTCAGGCTATAGCCATGGTTCGACGCAGATGCTGCAATACAGCCAAGCAATGAGAGATAGAAGGGGTTGATATTAGCCTTATTCTCGCCGTCACGACACAGAACGACAAGCGCAATAGTCTTGGTCTGCTGCGTACGCAGGCGCATCGCGTTATGATCGACGGTGTAATTCAGCTCACTCGCGATATCGAGTATTTTTTGCCGCGTTTCTTCATTGACGCGTTTTTCGCCGCGAAGGGCACGCGAGACAGTAGGCTGAGAAACTCCAGCAAGAACAGCAATTTGATGTGCGGTGATCCTGCCGGTTTTGATCATGTATGACAGATTAGCAGCAGCAGGCCGCCAAGTCACCCACACATTAGCCGAATGTTGATACGAACTAGGTCCTGACCCTAGGTCACCGATTCATAAAATCGCTCATGGGTTTTGCGCATAATGACGCATATCTGCCAACATGTCCTGTAAGCCCCGTGAAGGTCTCTTAGAGCGAAGCGGACTGCATTTGACTAGTTGGGTAGCGGGGAGGTAATTATGCGCCTGTACGGTACCTTAAAATACGTTTTAGAGCCTATATGGTTATAACCGCTTCTTCGTTTGGATATTTTTATGAGTCGGTGACCTAGACCCGAGTTCGATCATGCGCCGAGCGCTATGGCCGGATCTATCCAATCGAGCCCAAGGCTCTGCGCAACGGCTTCGCTGGTCACATGGCCTTTATGAATGTTGAGGCCATTGAGTAACCCCTTATCAGCCCGGATAGCATCAAGCCCGTGGTCGGCGAGCGCCAATCCGTAAGGCAAGGTAGCGTTGTTAAGAGCAGCAGCGCTGGTCTGCGGCACGGCACCTGGCATATTGGCGACACAGTAATGGATGATGCCGTCGACAACATAGGTCGGGTCTGCATGCGTTGTGGCTTTGGAAGTTTCAAAACAGCCGCCTTGGTCAATCGCAACATCGACCAGCACAGAGCCAGGTTTCATGTGTTTAAGCATAGCACGCGTAATAAGTTTGGGCGCACTGGCACCCGGGATCAGGACCGCGCCGATGACGGCATCGGCAATGCTGATTTCATGGTCGATGGATTCGAGCGTGGAATAACGGGTACGGACGCGGCCTTGAAAGAGTTCATCAAGCTGACGAAGCCGCGGGATTGACCGGTCGACAATGGTAACCTCAGCGCCAAGGCCAACGGCCATGCGCGCGGCATGTGTGCCAACAACGCCGCCACCAAGAACGCAGACATGTCCCGCTGGAACTCCTGGAACGCCGCCAAGCAGGATACCGGCACCGCCCTCGCTGCGTCGCATCGCTTCACCTGCGGCCTCAATCGCCAATCGCCCCGCAACCTCGCTCATCGGCGCGAGCAGGGGCAGGGTACCGCGATCATCAGTCACGGTTTCATAAGCGATGGCCGTGCAACCACTTGCGATTAGGCCCTTGGCTTGTTCGGGGTCGGGAGCCAAATGCAAGTAAGTGAAGAGCAATTGGTCAGGGCGCAGCTGGACCCATTCTTTGGGCTGTGGCTCTTTAACCTTAACGATCATGTCGCAGCCCGCAAAGATTTCAGCAGCAGTGGCAGCAATGTGTGCACCAGCCGCTTTATAGGCTTCGTCATTCGCCATGATGCCAGCACCGGCACCTGATTGTACCGTAACCTTGTGCCCGCGCGCGACATATTCGCGGACGGCACCCGGCGTCAGGCCAACGCGGTATTCATGAACTTTGATTTCGCTGGGGACGCCGACATGCATAATTTCTCTCCAAATCCTGTTTGATGTATGGATATTATCACCGGTCCAGTGGCTTTAGTGTGCAAATTATGGACATTATTCTTATGATAGCGCATATATCCACCATCATTGTATGGAATAGTGAAGATAATATGCAACTTGATCGTCTGGACCGCAAAATATTAAGCGCACTTGTCACGAATGGCCGCGCGACTCAGCAAGAGCTTGGCGAAGCAGCAGGCCTGTCCCCAAGTGCCGCTGCACGTCGGCAAAAGGCGTTGGAGGATGATGGCGTATTGCGCGGCTACCGCGCTGATGTGAACCTTGCGCGTCTTGGTTTTGGGGCCACTGTGATGGTCACGATCACGCTGGAGGGCCAAAGCGAGGAAGCAATGGCGGCGTTTGAAGCAGCAGTAACGCAGAGCCCATCGATATTGCGGTGCCATTTAATGTCGGGACGCGACGATTATCTGCTGGTGGTCAAAGCCAGATCGCTCGAAGACTATGAACGTATTCACAGGCAGGAACTAGCGCGGCTGCCTAGGGTGGCGCGGATTGAGACGGCGTTTGCGCTGCGTGAGGTCGTAAACCGTGCAGTGCCGCCGAGTTTGCTGGAATGAACAAATGCATGTGATTTTACGTTTACTTTTACCGCTTGTTAACCTTCTTTAACGATAATCATCATGCGACATATGTGGATAGAATTACGGGATTACGGGATCATGAAACAAATGTTGAACATCAAGGTTGCTTATGGCGTTGCGCTGGCCTTGGCGGCGGCTTCGGGATCGGGGTTGGCCATTGCAGGCGCTGCACGTGCCGCGACCGCAGCGACCGCGCCTGCGGTTACGCTGTCTAGCGAAGCAATGATTGAGCGCGTTGTTGTCGGCGTGGATGGCAAAGAAACCGTCCAGCTGAAAAGCCCCAAGGACGTGGTTGTCGTGCCCGGTGACAAAGTGGTTTTTACATTGAAATATGCAAATCAAGGTACTGAACCAGCCGATGGTTTCCGTGCGACCAATCCAATGCCGGGTCCTGTACAGTTTATCGAAGCCGCACAGGATTGGGCCGAGGTTTCTGTCGATAACGGCGTTACCTGGGGCAAGCTGACCGCATTAAAGGTAAAGGCTGTGCCTGTTGAAGGTGTCGCAACAGAAGAACGCGCTGCGACTGCGGCCGATGTAACGCATGTCCGCTGGGCCTTTGCAAATGCGATTGCGCCTGGTGCCAAGGGTTCGCTTTCTTATCGCGGTGTGATCAAGTAATCGGACCTGAAACGCTGCAAAGCTTAATCTTTGCAGCTGTGTTGTCCCGTGCTGGTACATTCTGGGCTTTGGCGTCATGGTAAAGCGACAAGGCACTGGAATTAACCCTGTTTCGCTCTAGCAATTGGCACCCAAAGCGACAACGCTACAATCATTGTCTTAAGGAGCCTGTGATGCGTACCACTTTCAAACTTCCAATGCTTGCGATTTGCGCCGTGCTTGCGCTATCTGCCTGCGGTAAAAAGGCGGGTGACGAAGCGGCGGTTGCGGCACTTGATGAAAAACTGACTGGCAAGGGCAGCGACCCGGCGATGAACGCGGCGCTCGATGACCGGATACTCGTTGATCCCGACATGACCGACAGCGCGAATGTGAATGTCGTGAAGACGGCTGACAAACCGCTAAGCGGAGCATTGCCGCCCGATAATGGTTATGAAGGCGCGATTGCCTCGGGTGAGGAGCTTGACGCCGTTAAGATGCTGCGCGCGCCCAAACCAACGCTGGTTGCCGCGCAAGATTGCCAGAATTGCGGCGATAAACGCGGCGTAACTTTGGGCGCACTTGCCGCAGAAGCAGGGGTGACGCGCGGCAAAGGCACCTGCGATGCAAAATTGCAATACGGTGCCGCATGGGCATCGCGTATGCCGTTTGAATTCCCCGTCTATCCCAAAGGCCGCGTGAAAGAAGCAGGCGGTGTAGAAGGTGGCATTTGCGATATCCGCGTGGCAAGCTTCACAACTTCTGCGGCCCGGCAGGATGTGGTTGATTATTACTACACCCGCGCAAAGCGCAGCGGCTTTACCGCCGATTATGAGCTCCGTGCGGGTGAACACATGCTGGGCGGGACCCGCGATAATGACGGCGGCGCCTATGCCATTACCTTCACAGCTCTATCAGGCGGAGGCACAGCAGTAGACATAGTTGCTAATAACGGCCGCTGATCCGAAAACAGTTTACCAAGACCAAAACGACTAAGGGGAGGCAGCAATGCTTCCCCTTTTTCTTATTGCGCGCGGCAGATATTGCGATGGATATAGCGTAGTTTTAGAATTTCTGTGACATGAATTACGCAATTACAGTGCCACGTTCAATAGCCGCTTAACTTATACTGCAATGCAGGATTTCCCCTGCAACGGGTCTTATTAAGCGTCGTCACCCTGCTCTGGCTATGAGCATCGCCGTCATCCGCCACGACCGCGGCGCGTTCCATAGAGTTTCAGATTAGACTTTAGTGTGACTTTCCAGCTTGCAGCATAGCGGCACAGGAGACAGCATTAAGGGCACAGTTTGTCTCTTATATCGCTTTGGCTCCGAAGCGGCGCGCAGTTTGGGGGATGGGTCCGGGGCAATGGCGGTTTGCATCGAAGCGTGCATTGACTTTACCCTTAGAATGCGATCTTGCGCGCCTTTGCCTCTTGACACACCACCCGCCCACATCTAAGTGCGCCGCATTCCACATGGGAAACACACATACCGGTGCTGATCCCCGGCCTTTCAGGTTGGTTTGACGTTCTAGTTTCCCAGAGGCTCAACCGGAAGGAGAAGTACCATGGCGGCACCTGTCGTTACCATGCAGCAATTGCTTGAAGCTGGGGCCCATTTCGGCCACCAGACACACCGCTGGAACCCGCGTATGAAGCCGTATATTTTCGGCGCGCGTAACGGCATCCACATTCTCGATCTATCGCAGTCCGTGCCTTTGTTTGCCCGTGCGCTGGATTTTGTCGCACAGACCGCAGCACATGGCGGCAAGGTTCTGTTCGTCGGCACAAAGCGCCAAGCGCAAGAGCCGATCGCAGACGCGGCACGTGCCTCTGGCCAGCACTTCGTCAATCACCGTTGGTTGGGTGGAATGCTCACCAACTGGAAGACGATTTCCAATTCGATCAAGAAACTGAAAACGCTCGAAGAACAACTTTCGGGTGAAGTCACCGGCTTTACCAAGAAAGAAATCCTGCAAATGACGCGTGAGCGGGATAAACTTGAAATGAGCCTTGGTGGTATCCGCGACATGGGCGGTATTCCTGACGTGATGTTCGTGATTGATGCGAACAAGGAAGAACTCGCGATTAAGGAAGCCAATGTTTTGGGTATTCCCGTAATTGCAATCCTTGATTCCAACGTATCGCCCGATGGCATTGCGTTCCCGGTTCCAGCGAACGACGATGCGGCACGTGCGCTGCGCCTTTATTGCGAAGCTGTTGCAACGGCGGCGACCAAGGGCAATGTGGCGGCCAAGGTTGCCAGCGGCGTTGATCTGGGTGCGCAGGTTGTGCCCGATGCAGAGCCGGCTCTGGTTGAAGAAGCTGTGCCTGTTGCGGCTGAAGAGGTTGCTGTTGAAGCAGCTGCGGTTGAAGCGGTAGCTGAAGAAGCGCCTGCTGCCGAGGCATAAGAACGATGTCATTCCCGTGAAAGCGGGAATCTATCACCGAACCTCTCCTATATGACGACAGGTCTGGTGATAGATTCCCACTTTCGCCGGGTTGACGCATTTAGGGCCGGTACAAGACGTCGCCCCAAGCATAAAATCTGATTCGAAAAGGACAAAACATGGCCGAGATTACTGCTGCTGCCGTAAAAGAACTCCGCGACCGTTCGGGCGCGGGCATGATGGATGCCAAAAAGGCGCTGACCGAAACCGCTGGCGATATCGAAGCTGCGGTAGATTTGCTGCGTGCCAAGGGCCTTGCCACTGCGGCCAAGAAATCAAGCCGTACGGCGGCCGAAGGTCTGGTCGGTGTTTCGGTTGAAGGCACAAAGGGGACTGCGGTTGAAATCAACAGCCAGACCGACTTTGTGGCCAAGAACGACCAGTTTCAGGATTTCGTTCGCAGCGTAACCAGCGTGGCATTGAGCCTGGGTGCAAATGATGCAGAAGCCATTCTGGCTGCCAGCTATCCCGCTGGCGGCACGGTTCAGGAAGTACTGACCAGCAACATCGCGACTATCGGTGAAAACCAGGTCATTCGCCGCGCCAGATCGCTGTCGGTAACAAATGGCCGCGTTGTATCCTATGTGCATAACGCAGCAGCACCCGGCATGGGCGGCATCGGTGTTCTCGTGGCGCTCGAAAGCGAAGCGGATGCAGCAACGCTCGACGGTCTTGGCAAACAGCTTGCGATGCACATCGCAGCGGCATTTCCGCTGTCACTCGACGAAAGCGGCTTGGACGCCGACACGCTGGAGCGTGAACGCGGGATTGCTCGTGAAAAGGCCTCCGAAAGCGGCAAGCCTGCCGACATCGTCGAAAAGATGGTCGAAGGCTCGGTCAAGAAATTCGCCAAGGAAAATGCTTTGCTTAGCCAGTTGTTCGTAATGGACGGCAAGACCACAATATCCGACGTTGTTGCAGCGGCTGGCAAAGAAGTCGGCAAGCCCATCGTGCTGACGGATTATGTCCGCTTCCAGCTCGGCGAAGGCATCGAAAAGGAAGTTTCCGATTTCGCGGCTGAAGTCGCAGCAGCGGTTGGTAATTGACACTTTCCCTCTCCCTTTGGGAGAGGACACGAAGCCTTAGCCGATAGGCTTTGGCGAAGTTGGTGAGGGGCTCTGCCCTGCCGATAGGGTACAACCCCTCACCCAGCTACAGCTAGGCAGCAAGCTGCCAAGCTTTCGCAACCCTCTCCCACAGGAGAGGGATAAGGAAGGCACTTGGCGATATGGCGCGTGGCTCCTATAGCTATGCGCCATTGTCGTATCTGCATTCGGGATTGAGGAAAACATGAGCGCAAACGGCTATCGCCGCATCCTGCT
>JAYUPC010000115.1:0-10322 GCA_043760355.1 Sphingomonadales bacterium | reverse complement strand
TGAAGCCGCAAACTTGCGCAACCAGGGATTTGACTTTTATGATTGGGGTGACGGTGCTGCGCGGTTGGTCACCAGCTGGCAACATGAGGCAGATGACGTGACCCCTTTAGCGCATGCGATCTCAGCTCTGTGAACCCCGGCCTGTGAACCCCGGCCTGTGAACGCACCTGCACACATTTCCGCGCAAGAACCCGGGCTGTTCACACCCCGCATTCTTGTGCCGTTTTTACTGGTATCGCTGATCTGGGGATCAACCTGGCTGGTTATTCGCGGTCAGTTGGGTGAGGTGCCGGTTGCGTGGTCGGTATGTTACCGGTTTGGCATCGCGGCTATCGGCATGTTTGCTCTTGGCGCGGTCAAGGGCATCAATCTAAGAATGGATATGGCTGGACAGCGTTGGGCTCTGTTATTGGGCATTGCGCAATTCGCGCTCAATTTCAATCTGGTTTATGCAGCGGAACACCATATCACCTCGGGCTTGGTTGCGGTGATCTTTGCGCTGCTGATTATGCCCAATGCCCTGCTTGGACAGTGGTGGTTAGGGCGCAAGGTTGAACGATCATTCTGGATCGGGTCAACCATCGCCTGTGCTGGTGTCGCGCTGCTTATGCTGCGCGAATACCGGATTGCTCCGGTTGGCGGCACCGCCGTCCTGTTCGGCATCGCCCTGACGCTTGCCGCCGTCATCAGTGCATCGGTTTCCAATGTCATCCAGGCATCCGACAAAGTGAACCACCATCCGACCATCACCATACTCGCGTGGTCAATGCTTTGGGGGGCGCTTGCCAATGCGGCCTTTGCGAGTGTGACCGCAGGCCCGCCGGTCGTTGACCATCATATCGGCTATCTTGGCGGCGTACTTTATTTGGGAATAGTCGGGACAGTAATTACATTCCCGTTCTATTTTGGGCTGATCCGTGAAATTGGCCCCGGAAAGGCCGCATATACCAGTGTGCTTATTCCAGTCGTTGCGATGACATTATCAACTGTGTTTGAGAATTATCAATGGTCCTTACTGGCGGGATCGGGGGCTGTATTAGCAATGATCGGGCTGCTTGTAGCAATGCAGGCGCGCAAGTCTTAGGGTCAGGGCATAAGGACTCGCCAAGAGCAAATTGTGTGGCTAACCTAATCTTATAATAGGGAGATAATGTCATGGAACAACTGAGCGCAATGGATGCCAGTTTTGTCTATATGGAAACAGCGAATACGCCGATGCACATCGGGTCGATGGCCATATATGATCCATCGACCGCGCCGGGTGGAGTAGTAAGGTTCAAGGATATCCTCCGGCATATCGAAGGACGCCTAGATAAAGCGCGAAGCTTCCGTCAGAAACTGGTGCGTGTACCGCTTGATCTCGACCATCCTTATTGGGTCGAGGATGCGAATTTCGATCTGGAATATCATGTCCGCCACGTGGCCCTGCCCCAACCCGGCGATTGGCGTCAGCTGTGTATTCAAGTTGCCCGACTGCATGCACGCGGGATGGATATGACCAAGCCGCTATGGGAGTTTAACATTGTCGAAGGACTGAACAATATTCCGGGCATTCCAAAGGGCAGCTTTGCCCTTGTGTCCAAGGTGCATCATGCCGCGATCGACGGGATGTCAGGCGTTGAGCTGAGCTCATCTGTGCATGACCTGGAGGCCCTACCCGTCAGCGATGTGCCGCCTTCAAACTGGAAAGCCGAGGATGATCCAAAGATCGGCGAGATGCTGGTCAGGACATGGTTGAGTTCGGTCACCCAACCGTTCCGTTTTGCCAAAACCGTTGCGAATACTGTGCCGGGAATAGCGCGCCTGACCAAGGGAATTGCAGGAGGCGATGTGTCATTAAAAGGTGCTCGTATGGCGCCGCAAACCATTTTCAGCGGCAAAGTTGGTCCACACCGGGTTTTTGACGGGACGGTATTCCAAATGTCGGATATCCGGGCGATTAAAGACCGCCTACCGGGCGCAACGGTCAATGACGTTGTTCTGGCAGTAATTGGCGGCGGGATGCGTGAGTATCTGATTTCTCGCGATAATCTACCCAAGGCAAGCCTGACCGCGATGGCACCGATATCGGTACGGGCAGAGGGTGAGAAAGAAGCGCTTGGCAATCTGGTTTCGGCAATGACCGTACAGCTGGGTACCCATATCGCAGATCCGGCAGAGCGGCTTCGTTATATCCACAAAGAAGTGAAGAACTCCAAGGCGATGACCAATGCTGTTGGCGCACGAACGCTGACCGATTACAGCCAATTCCTGCCCGCTGCACTCGCTGGCCTTGGTGCGCGGCTCTACACGCGGCTGGGCGTATCAAACATACATTCGCCAGTGTTCAACTGTGTTGCAACCAATGTCCCGGGACCGCGTGTGCCGCTGTATTTTGCAGGCGCAAAGCTGGTGAGGATGATGGGGCTTGGGCCGATTTTTGATGGTATGGGCCTTATCAACACTATCTACAGCTATGGCCCGGAAATCGCCATTTCCTTTACCAGTGACAGGGCGATCATGCCCGATCCGGCAAATTATGCCGCAGCATTACAGCGGTCTTTTGATGCGTTGATGGCGGCGGATATGGATCAACCAGCAGGTAAGGCGAAGGATGTTCCCGCTAAAGCAAAAGAACCTAAGAAAGATAAACCGAAAACGAAGCCTAAATCTAAGATGACCAAAGGTAGCTAACCATATAGGTTCTAAAACCGATTTTAAGCGCCGTGGCGATGCCAAGATCAGCTCCTTGGCTACATAGGTAGCAGGCGGCATTGGAAAGCGCTGTAATAGGGCTGCTACCCACCTTGCTGAAGACATTGCCGGATTTGCGTTAAAGTTTTTAGGCATTAAGCGCGTAGTTTTGAATTCTTGAACCACGTCATTATCGCGCAGGCGGAAATCCGTCATCTAAGCGTTCAATATTAAACACCGGTGATTTGTAAATTATAACTTAGGTGACGGATTCCCGCCTGCGCGGGAATGACGTGGTTATTGTATTTTGAGCGTTGTTTTTATTCTCAACAAGCTCTTATCAATGCCCCGAAGACGGATATACCCATGCGCGCGTTCCGGACCGTTCAAAGGGCTTCCACCCGTCCTCCGCCTGCGCTAGGCGGTCGGCAATGGCCCAGAGAACAGCTGGGTTAGCGCCCAGCCCACAATGGCTTCCGCGTACTTCGATATTATCTGTAGTATCAGATTTCGGCTCACGCGAATTTTGCCAGGCGACCACACCGTCATTGCGGGAGAATATTGCGGTTGAGGGAACGGGTGGCACATTATGCCCTTCCTCGACCTGCTCCTTCATCTTGGGATCATCAAGCTTTTGCCCCGTCACATATTGATAAGCGCGCCAGGCGTTGGTTGATTTGGGTGTGCCGGAAATCGGCGAACCCAGCGAAATAACCTGCCGCACAATATCGGAGCGACGGCGCGACAACATCCGCGCAAATGACCCGCCGAGTGACCAGCCGACCAAGCTAACCTTGCGCCCGGTTTTAGCATATATCTCGTCAAGCCGGGCGATCATCTTTTCACCTTCCTGACCCACTGCTTTATGCCCCAGATTGCGGCCCAGTTCCCAGTAATAGGGATCATAGCCGAGCTTTTTGAGGTAGCGGTGCAGTATCGCCATCGACCGGTCCGACGCCATAAAACCGGGAAGCAACATCACCGGATGGCCATCGCCCTTTTGTGCCTGCATCAACAACGGGCTGAGCCAGGGAACTGAACTTGCCTCCATCATCGCACGCGGCAATTCGGTAAACGCCAGTAATAATGAGGGTGGTGATGGTGGTGCAGCGGCCATTGTTGCCAAATTCTGTCTCCTGAAACATTCCCTGTTACCGGTCTTTTGCCGATTTGAATGGAGTTTGACGACGGTTTACGTGCCCGTCAATCAGATTTCGTCTTACCTTGATCGCATATTTCCCTAAGACCCTGTTTATACGTTGGATAAAGCGGTCGCCAACTTAGTAGGCGTTTTGCCTTTTGGTTCGAAACCTTCCGGTTCTCGGCATAAAAGGCCAGCGCCATGGGTGAAAGTGCTGCTTCCTCAAGAGATTGCAGTGGCGGCGGTTCGATCCCCAAAAGCTCAGCCGCATATTCAATCACCGTATTTTGCGAACAGGGCAAATCATCGGCGAGATTATAAACACCGGCGGGTCCCGAAAAGGAGGCAATCACGCCCGATACGATATCATCCACATGCACACGGCTGAATATCTGGTTGGGTAGGTCTATACGGTGCGCCTTGCCCTGCGTCACACGGTCAAGCGCGCTTCGGCCGGGGCCATAGATGCCGGGCAGCCGGAAAATGCGCATATCTGCTCTATACCCCTGCCAAACAATGTCAGCGTCCGTTCGTGCGCTGCGCCTGCCAGCGCCCAGTGCTGTGCTTTCATCGACCCATGCGCCCTGTGCATCGCCGTATACGCCCGTTGAGGAGAGATAGCCGGTCCATTTTGCGGGAGCCGCAGAGATTGCGTCGCCATAGTGCATGATGACAGGATCACCCTCCCCGATGACCGGCGGCACCGATGACAGAATATGCGTTGCGCTTTGCAGTGCCATCAGTACCGTCGCCCGGTCATCAAAGGCGATCACGCCCTCCCCAGCCGATCGCTTGATCCCTGTCACCAGCCAGCCATACGCTCGCAAGGTATCCGCCAAATGCGACGCGGTGTAGCCAAGGCCAAAGATGAGCATGTGGTTGGGCATAGAAGTTTATTGGCAATAGCGCAGTTGCCAAGCCGCGCCAACCTTGCAAAGAAGGCATTTAGGGAGTGGGCATGACAATCGACGTTACCAAAGCACAATCACTAACCGGCATCCCCCACGGCTTCCTTGGCCGCAAAGGCGGCGTTTCGGGCGACATCTACGCCAGCCTGAATATCGCCCTTGGTTCCAAAGACGACCGCGATGCTGTGATCGAAAACCGGCGGCGCGCTGTTGAAGCAGTGCTGCCGGGTGCTGGCTTGGCACGGGTGTATCAAATCCATTCGGCGGATGTAACGACGATCACCGGCGCCAATAATCAGGATGACCCGCCAAAGGGCGATGCAATGGTCACGAATACACCCGGCGTCCTGCTCGGCATATCGACGGCGGACTGTGTGCCGGTTCTGTTCGCAGACATGGAAGCAGGAGTGGTCGGTGCGGCGCATAGCGGGTGGAAGGGTTCGGTCACTGGCGTTAACGAGGCAACGCTTGCCGCAATGGAAGCACTTGGCGCAGACCGCAGCCGGATAATCTGCGCCATCGGCCCGTGCATCGCGCAGAAAAGTTATGAAGTTGATGATGTCTTCTTTCGCCGCTTTGCCGAACACGACCCCGCCAATGAACGCTTCTTTGGCGCTGGCAAGCAAGGCCATCACCAATTCGATATCGAAGGTTATGTCGCATCGCGACTGGCTGCGGCTGGCATATCGCGGATCGAATGTCTGGGACAGGATACCTATTCCCAGGCCCAACGTTATTTTAGCTATCGCCGCAGCTGCCATCTTGGGGAAAGCGACTATGGCACACAGATTTCGCTTATCGGACTACCCATATAATGGCGATAACCCGCAAACGCTTCATATCGATCATCGGCGGATCGGCAGGCAATTTGGTCGAATATTATGACTGGTTCGCCTATGCCGCGTTCGCCATCTATTTCGCACCGGTATTCTTCCCCAAGGGCGATCCGACCGCACAGTTGTTGAGCACCGCGACAATCTTTGCGGCGGGATTTGTTATGCGACCAATAGGCGCATGGGTGATGGGGCGCTATGCCGATGCAAAGGGGCGCAAGGCTGGGTTGACACTGTCGGTCGGGTTAATGTTCATCGGTTCCCTATTGCTTGCGATGGCACCAACTTATGCGCAGGCCGGGATATTTGGCCCCGCGACGCTCTTGCTCGCACGGATGACACAAGGGCTATCGCTTGGCGGAGAATACGGAGCAAGTGCAACCTACCTGTCCGAAATGGCACCGCGCAAGAACCGCGGTTTCTGGGCAAGTTTTCAGTATATGACGCTGTGTGGAGGGCAGCTGGTGGCGATCCTTGTCGCGGTGGTACTGCAGGGATTTCTGACCGAAGCCGAACTCACTGCATGGGGATGGCGCGTGCCGTTCTTCATCGGGGCATTGCTCGCGCTCGCCGTCTACATTCTGCGCCGCAACTTGGCCGAAACACCGTCGTTTGAAAACCAGCAAGCTGACCGGCCGCCTTCAACCGCCGCGATGCTGTGGCGCGATCACCGGCGCGAAAGTATCCTTGTCGCGATGCTCTCGGCTGGCGGGGGCCTTGGCGCGTATACCTTTACCAGCTATATGCAGAAATACCTTTTCAACACCGTGGGTTTTGACAAAGCCACCGCGACCTATATCATCGCCGCCGCACTCATCTGGTTTACCCTGATGCAGCCACTATTCGGGAGCCTTGCCGACCGGTTCGGGCGCAAGCCGATGCTGTTGGTGTTCGGTATTGGCGGCGCAGTTGCGGCGATCCCGGTGTTCCTGATGCTGGAGCATGTCACGTCACCGATCACGGCATTTCTCCTGCTTCTCATTCCCCTCACCCTGCAAAGCGGATACAGCGCGAACAACGCACTGGTAAAGGCCGAGCTGTTCCCTGCGCATATCCGCGGCCTCGGCGTTGCCCTGCCCTATGCCATCGGCAACGCGATGTTTGCCGGCACTGTCGAGATGGTCGCGTTGTGGCTAAAAGGCGCAGGGGTCGAATGGGTGTTCTACATCTATGTCGCGGTGATGATCGGGGTAGCAGGGATCGCGACGTTGATGCTGCCGGAGACGATGGAAACGAGCTTGATTGCGGAGGATTGATTTATTCACAAGCTTGGATTGCTTCATGGGTAAACGTAATATAGTTTCAACCGTAACAAATTATGTTATAAGCCTCCTCTATTCATAATCGAGGAACCCAGCCCATGACCGACGCGCCAGAACTTCCGCTCAATCCGCGCCGCAAGCCAAAAACGCCCATCGAAACTATCGGAGGTCGTAAGCTTCGGCCTTCCACGTTGATGATGGGGCATGGCTATGATCCCACGCTGTCCGAAGGATCGTTAAAGCCGCCGATCTTTCTGACATCGACTTTTGCGTTTGAAAGTGCGGCGGCGGGCAAGCGGTTTTTTGAAGGGGTTACGGGTAAACGCCCGGGCGGCGCGGAGGGGCTGGTTTATTCGCGGTTCAATAATCCTAATCAGGAGATATTGGAGGATCGGCTTGGCGTTTGGGAGGAATCCGAGGATGCCTTAGTATTTTCGTCGGGCATGTCGGCGATTGCGACATTGATGCTGGCGCTGGTTGGGCAGAATGACGTGATCGTGCATTCGGGGCCGCTTTATGCCGCGACCGAAACGATGATTGCGCGGATACTGTCGCGTTTTGGCATCACCTTCCTTGATTTTCCAGCAGGCGCAACGCAGGTCGAGATTGAGGTGATGCTGGCCCAAGCCAAAGAAATGGCAACGGCAAAGGGCGGAAAGCTGGCGCTGATTTATCTGGAAAGCCCGGCCAATCCGACCAATGCGCTGGTTGATATTCAGGGTGTGGCAGCAGCGCGAAAAGCCGTGTGCGGCGATACAGACGCGCCGCCGATTGCCATCGACAATACGTTCCTTGGGCCGATATGGCTACAGCCGCTGCGCCACGGCGCGGACCTGGTCGTCTATTCGCTGACCAAATATGTCGGCGGGCACAGCGATCTGGTCGCGGGCGGTGTTCTTGGTGCAAAAAAATGGCTCGATCCGATCCGGATGATGCGCAACACCATTGGCACAATCTGTGACCCCAATACTGCGTGGATGTTGCTCCGTTCGCTCGAAACGCTGGAGCTGAGGATGACGCGGGCGGGCGAAAATGCCGCAACGGTATGCGCATATCTGGCGCAACATCCCAAGGTTGAGGGGCTGGGGTATCTCGGCATGATAAAAGATGCCCGGCAACAGGATATTTATGACCGGCACTGCATGGGTGCGGGATCAACCTTTTCAGTATTCATCAAGGGCGGAGAGACGGAGAGTTTCAAATTTCTCGATTCGCTCAAGATTGCGAAACTTGCGGTCAGCCTTGGTGGCACCGAAACTTTGGCGTCTCACCCAGCCGCGATGACACATCTATCAGTACCACAGGAACGCAAAGATCGCCTTGGCATTTCGGATAATCTCGTGCGGATTTCTATCGGTATCGAGGATCCCGATGATTTGATTGCCGACTTTGAACAGGCATTGGCGGCCGTTTAGCGCCAATCCAATATCGCCCATCCCCGCTCCTTTGCCAGCTTAGCAAGCGGAGGATGCGGGTTGGTGGCAAAGGCTTCGTCGGCAAACTCCAGCAGAGGCGTGTCAGAAATATGGTCTGAATACGCACGGATATAGCAATCTTCGCGGCTCAAGCCTTGATCGGCAAGCCACGCCCGGATGCGGTCCATCTTCGCCTCGCCATAGCAGTTTTCTCCGCGGATTTTTGCAATCATCTGGCTGCCATCGCCCATTTCCAGTTCTGTGCCGATTGTATGCCGGAAACCCAAACGTAATCCGATAGCAGCGGCATAGATTTCATAGGATGCAGTGGCCAGAACATGAAGATAGCCTTCATCTTTTTCAGCAGCAATACGCTGGCGTGCCTCTGAGTAAATATCATCCAGCCAAACGGTATCGGCATAGGTTTCCGACAAAGGCGATAATTTTCGCCAATCACCCGATTTGCCGATGAACAGGCTTTGCGAAAATTCCTTTAATCGCCCGCGTGACCAGATTTTTGCACCGTAAAGCGCCAATCCAAACGGCAATATCGGCAGCATAACCGCCCGCCAGCGCGCATAACCGCGAACGATATGCTTCAAGTAACCGCCATAGGTCGCATGGCGGGTAACCGTCTTGTCCATGTCATAGATTGCGATGAGCTTTTTGGGCGGCTTTGGGTGGAGTGGGTTTGACTGCATATGCCCGTCATAACAAAATCACGCGTCAGGGAAAGTCCGCAGATGTTAACCTACCGCTTGTGATTATCTTCAGAATCGGTCAATCATAGTTGATTATGGCGGAACTGGCTGATTTCTACCAAAAAGACTTACCCGACGGCGGCGTTGTCCTGCGCTTTACGGGGTCGCTGGCGATTGCATCGGTCGATGATCTCGACCGCAGGCTGCGGACGATTGATGGCGCGATTGCACACATTGACCTTAGCGCAATCGATCATATGGACACGGTTGGTGCGTGGTTGATTTACCGCACCGCGCGTGAAACCGGGGCTAATATTGTCGGGGCGGATGCGGATGCAAAGCGGCTGATTGATGTCGTTAGCGGGGTCGACAAGAAAGAGGTTGTTGTTCCCCCACGCCCGACGCCGCTTGCTTGGTTGCTGGGCGAAGTGGGCGAAGGCGTCATGCTAGGTTTTACCACCTTGCTCGATTTTCTGGCGTTTTTCGGGCAGACGATCAAGGCCGCGTTTGAATTGATGCTGCATCCGCGCCGGTTCCGGCTGCACGCGGTGGTTCAGCATTTCGACAATGTCGGTGTGCGTGCCCTTGGCATTATCGGGCTGATGAGTTTCCTGATTGGGATCGTAATTGCACAACAGGGCGCAGTTCAGTTGCGGCAATTTGGGGCTGAGGTCTTTACCGTCAACCTCGTCGGTCGGCTGACCTTCCGTGAACTCGGTATATTGATGACGGCGATCATGGTAGCCGGGCGATCAGGGTCGGCCTTTGCCGCACAAATCGGAACTATGAAGATCACTGAAGAAATTGATGCCATGCGAACCATTGGTGTGGTTCCGGCCGAAGCTTTGGTGATCCCGCGTGTGCTGGCAACCGTGGTGATGATGCCGCTGCTCGGGATATATGCGTCGCTCATGGCGATTATCGGCGGTGGGCTGTTATGCTGGATCGTGCTTGAAATCCCGCCTGCGACCTTTGTACAGCGCCTGCGCGAAGTAACCCCACTCACCGATTTTTACGTCGGGCTTATTAAGGCCCCGGTATTTGGCGCAATCATTGCGATGGCTGGCTGTTTTCAGGGGATGCAAGTTGAGGGCAATGCCGAACAGGTTGGCCTTAAAACTACCGCCGCAGTGGTACAGGCCATATTCCTGGTGATCGTGCTCGACGCCTTTTTTGCTGTGTTCTTCAGCAGTATTGGCTGGGATTGATGGCAGAGGAAGATATCATCATCCGCGTGCGGGGCTTGCGAAACAGCTTTGGTGAGCAGTTGATCCATGAAAATCTTGATCTGGATGTCAGGCGGGGGGAGATTTTGGGAGTTGTTGGTGGATCGGGCACGGGCAAGTCAGTGCTCATGCGTTCGATCATCGGCTTGCAAGAACCCGACAA
>JAYUPC010000114.1:0-3668 GCA_043760355.1 Sphingomonadales bacterium | reverse complement strand
CAAGGCGCAGTAAACGTTCCAGTTGTAAAAGATACATTGGCCTTGCGCCTTACCGGAGCTTATAGAAAACGGAACGGATTTGTAAAACTACGCGGCGTTAATGGCGCTGACGTCGGCGATTCTAATGACGCAGATCAATTCCTTTTGCGCGGTCAGCTGGGTTTTGATTTGGGCGGCGTAACAGGCCGCATCATTGCCGATTATGCGCAAAATAAAGCTGCATGCTGTGCCGCGATTGAATTACAAGCATCACCTGTTGAAACATTTGGATTGTTCAACGCCGTTGGCTTGGGTTTACGGGGCGGACAGTTTCAGGACAATCGCGGATTACAGGCCGTAGAAGACCGCATTGCATCCTCCAACTTTGCGCCAACTGGAAACATAAAAAACTATGGCATCACAGGCGAAATCAACGTTCCCTTAGGTGAAGATGCGGACTTAATCTACATTGGTTCATACCGTAAATTCAAAGGATTGGAATCCTATGACACCGACTTTACTGCATTGGATATCTTTAACGTCGATTTGAACAATACCAAGATCAATACCATGACCCACGAACTGCGTTTGCAGGGGGATACCATGGACGGGCGGTTGGAGTATCTTGTAGGTGGCTATTATTCTACCGAAGATATTCGCCAAGAAGTAAGCTTCTCGCTTGGAACGCAATATGACCGATTTGTGGGTGGCCTGCTATTCGGGCCAACCGGCGGCCTGCTTGGCCCGACACCATTGCAGCTGTTCTCCGGCGCTAGTCCTGCACTCACTCGCGCGACCAATGGTTATACACAGAACAGTAAAAGCTTTTCGGTGTTCACCAACAATAGCTTTGCCATAACCGACAATCTGAAATTCTCGTTCGGCTTACGCTACTCAGACGAATCAAAGGACGGTTCCTACGCACCTGTATCAAACACCAATCCAACCTGTCGCGGGATCGTGAATAACCTTGGCAATGTTCCTCCCTTATTGCGGGGAACGATCCTTGTACTTGGCTGTTTGCCCTTTTTGGCACCAGCCGATTTACCACAATCCGCTGTACTCCCCTTGCCACGCAGTTTCTCCGGCAAGTTCAAGGATAACGAGCTAATCTATACTGGCAAATTGCTGTATGATTTTGGTTCGGTAAACACCTATGCCAGTTTTACCCATGGCTATAAATCCGGCGGGTTTAACCTTGATAGCACGGCGGCCATTGGCGGCGCAGATCCGCGCTTTCGTTCTGAATTGGTGGATTCCTATGAGCTTGGAGTAAAAGCCAAGCTGATCGATAATGCGTTGACCGCCAACCTTGCCATATTCTTGGAAAAATTCACGGATTTCCAGGTTCTTGAATTCACTGGAACACGGTTCCAAACATTCAATGTTCCAAAGGCACAATCAAAGGGATTTGAACTTGAAACCGTTATGCGCCCGGATGACCATTTCACCGTAACAGGCGCCCTAACCTATGCCAAAGCGTCCTATCCCAAAAATTGTGCAGGTACATCTACCGAGATCAATGTGGCGAACTTGTGTGGAGCGGCCCTTACCAATGCGCCCGAAATTACGGCGATTGCAGGGGCAACCTATGCCAACACCATCGGAGATAACGCAAAATATTTCCTGACGGCGCAGGTTAAGTTGGAGAGCGATTCACGGACATCAACGCAGCCAACGGAGCTTCCGGCAACGGTGGCATTAGTTGGAACGACGCCCAAACTGCCATTCGATATCCAAGACAGCAATGTGAAGATTAATCTTCGCGCCGGTATCAGCACAGCCAGTGACAGTGTTGGTATTGAATTCTGGGTCCAGAACCTGACAGACGAACCAACCCGCGGGGTGACATTTAATACCACACTTCGTTCGGGATCACGTTCAACGTTCATTCTGGAACCACGCACATTTGGTGTAACCGTACGCGGCAAATTCTGATTTAAGTTTCGTCGCGCAAGCAAAGGGCCGGCCTCTTAAAAAGAGGTCGGCCCTTTTGTTGCCTTATCCGGCCGCAACTGCGCCAGTCGCAACCAGCGCTGCAACCTCGCTTTTGTTCAAACCGGCTTGCGTTAAGATACTACTGTAATCCCCGCCCTTTTCTGGAATAGCGAAACCTTCCGCAAGTGCCGCACTCGCCAAACGCGGTGCGATTTGTGGATGGGTCCAGCCGGGTTCGCTAATGTGCGTTTGCCGCGCCGTATTGGCGGGGTGCATCGCAGCTTCGACATAATCCAGCACAGGCGTAACGCACGCATCGGTTCCCGCAAACACGGCTTCCCATTCATCGCGGGACTTTGCGGCAAACACGCTTTCTAAAATCTGATGCTGCTGTGCCCAGCGGCCAAAATCATTCTGCCCGCCATAGGTTTGCACATCAATCGGCAAGCGTTCCATCATCGCGGCAAAGAATTGTGGTTCAATACAACCCACCGCCATAAATTTACCGTCCAAGGTCGTATAACACCGGTAATACGGCGTCGCCCCGTCGAGCAAGTTGCTCTCCCGCGCCGCCCGCCACTGGCCCAGCCCGGCCATACCGTACACAAAGCTCATCAGCGAATTCGTGCCATCGACAATGGCCGCATCGACAATATCGCCCTGTCCGGTTTTTTCGGCGCGCAACAACGCTGCGATAATCCCGGTCACCAAAAACATAGAACCGCCACCAAAATCACCCACGAGATTAAGCGGAGGCATTGGTGGTTCTCCTTTGCGACCCATCGCATTCAGCGCACCAGTCATACCGATATAATTGATATCATGCCCCGCCATTTGCGCAAACGGCCCTGACTGTCCCCATCCGGTCATCCGGCCATAGATCAGCTTTGGATTAACCCCGTGACACGCCTCCGGCCCCACCCCTAACCGCTCGGTCACGCCGGGGCGCAGACCTTCAATCAGGACATCGGAGCGCGCGACAAGTTTCAATAAAGTTTCAATCGCTGCCGCCTGTTTCAGGTCGAGCACAATCGACCGCTTGCCCCGCGCATCAATTGCCTTGCGCCCCGGTCCGGGTCGGTCAATCACGATAACGTCCGCCCCCATATCGGCAAGCAACTGCCCCGCATATGGGGCGGGACCAATTCCGGCGAGTTCGATGATGCGTATCCCGGTTAAAGGACCTTGAGTGGTCGGCATAAAATCATCCTCATAGTTTAATCGAGTGATTAAACTGGGATAGTATGGAGGATGTTTTGGTGCAAGGCACAAGATACCTGACAAAAAACTACCGGTTCTTCCTTCCAGCAATCAAACCATCAACTACACTTGGATCAGCCAGCGTCGAAGTATCGCCCAAGGCAGAAAAATCATTCTCCGCAATTTTGCGCAAGATGCGCCGCATGATCTTTCCACTGCGGGTCTTGGGCAGTGCCGGGGTGAAATGAATATGGTCGGGTGACGCAATCGGGCCGATCTCGCTGCGCACTTGCGCCCGCAATTCAGCGATCAGGGCATCGCTTGGCTCAACACCGGCGTTCAGGGTCACATAGCAGTAAATCCCCTGCCCCTTAATATCATGCGGAAACCCGACAACGGCGGCCTCGGCGACCAGCACATGCAGCATCAAAGCGCTTTCAACCTCCGCGGTTCCCATACGGTGACCAGAAACATTGATCACATCATCAACACGGCCAGTGATCCAGTAATAGCCGTCGTCATCGCGGCGGCATCCGTCTCCGGTAAAATAT
>JAYUPC010000113.1:0-10670 GCA_043760355.1 Sphingomonadales bacterium | reverse complement strand
GGTTTGTTGATGAACTTTGGCGAAGCCACATTCAAATCGGGTCTAAGGCGCATCGCCAATGATTATTACGGCAAGATAGGTTAATGCTGACATCTTCGTGTCTTTGTGTGAACCAAAAAAGGGCGACTTCGAATGGATAATCTGACCCACTCCCTCGTCGGCGCCTTGCTGGGCCAGATGGGATTGAAGCGGAAGACAGGCTTGGCGATGCCTACGCTCATTATCGCGGCGAATATTCCCGATATTGATGTTGTGGCGGTGTTGCTTGGCGGGAACCAACATTTGGCATTGCGGCGCGGGTTGACGCATGGGCCGATTGCTTGGGTATTGCTGCCGCTGCTGCTGTGGGGTGCGATGCTGTGGTATGACAGCTGGCAAACACGGCGCGGGAAGCGACCTGAAAAACGGTTGCCTGTGCATAAGGGCTGGTTATTGGCATTGGCGTATATTGGTACGCTTAGCCATCCGGCGCTGGACTGGTTAAACAATTACGGCGTCCGCTTGTTGGAGCCGTTTTCGCATCAGTGGTTTTACGGCGATAGTATTTTCATTGTCGATATCTGGATGCTGATAGTGTTAGGACTTGGAGTTTGGTTTTCATTACGTCTCGAAAGGGCGGAGCGATCAGATTGGCGGCGACCTGCAAAGGCTGCATTTTTAGTTTTATGCGCGTACATCTTTGCCAACGGTTTGATTGCAAAACATGCAGAGACGATCACAAGATTGGCAGTTTCAAAAGCTGTTTATGTAGACGGTGATTTAGTTAGTATTGCCGGCGGGTTAATCATGCCATATGTTGAAAGCTCTGCTCAAACCCCCGATACGGCGATTATCCCCGAATTGGTAGTAGCAAACGCCATTCCTCTGGCATTTTGGAAACGCGAGGTGCTGTGGCGGGATAAAAATTATGCGGGGAGCGGATCATTCAATTTGTTCACTGCGGTAAATGGAGTGAAAATAGACAGAGTGGTCGCGCACGGCATGAATGATAAGCTTGTCACGCAAGCTATATTGAACAATTCGCAAGTGAAGGCGTTTTTATTCTGGTCACGTATGCCATTAGCAAAACTTAATTGGAGCGCAAAAGAAGTGACATTTACCGATCAGCGATTTGCTGCATCGCCTGCGCGCGGTTCATTTACCGTGACAGCAAGGCTTCGCGGGAAAGAAATGCAATGACCGCTCCCATTCTCCTCTGGCTTCGCCGCGACCTTCGCATTGCTGACCAACACGCCGTTACCGCCGCTGTCAAAACTGGCGCACCCATTATTCCTATATTCATCCTAGATGACGAAACCCCCAAGCACCGCAAGATGGGCGGCGCTTCTCGGTGGTGGCTGCATCATAGTCTGAAATCGCTCGATGCCGATTTGCGCAAGCTCGGTTCACAGCTGATTTTGCGGCAGGGTAATTCGGTTGAAATCTTGTGTGAACTTGCTCAGAAAACCGGGGCTTCGGCAGTGCATTGCATCCGCCATTATGAACCCTGGTGGCGCAATGCGGAAAAGGCTCTGGCCGCCGAGGTTGAGCTTGTCCGCCATGACGGCAATTACCTGATGCCGATGGGTAGCGTGAAGACCGGCAGTGGCGGGGACTTCAAGATTTATACGCCGTTCTGGCGCGCGCTGTCTGCGCACATGCCGCCACTTGCGCCTTTGCCAGCGCCTAAGGCTATTACAGCGCCTGCGGATTGGCCAGAAAGCGATGCGTTGGAGAGCTTTGATCTGCGGCCGACCAAACCCGATTGGTCAGTTGGTATGGCCGATATGTGGACGCCTGGCGAGGAAGGCGCGCATGAGCGGCTTAAAGGCTTTACTGATAGGGCGAGATTGTATGATGAGAAACGCAATTTCCCGTCAGTAGCTGGCACATCGTTCCTGTCCCCGCATCTGCACTTTGGCGAGATTTCAGCCGCGCAGGCGTGGCACGCGCATATGGGGGCAGGGGGATCGGTCGAGGTGTTTCTGAAGGAGATTGTCTGGCGCGAATACGGGCAGAATGTGATCTGCCAATATCCTGACTATGGCAGCAAAAACGCGCGCGAGGCGTTCGATAATTTTCCTTGGCGTGATCTGGGTGATCCAGCGGTCACTGCGGATTTGAAGGCTTGGCAAATGGGGCGCACCGGTTATCCTATCGTTGATGCCGGCATGCGGGAATTGTGGGCGACAGGATGGATGCACAACCGGGTGCGGATGATTACCGCGTCTTTCCTTATCAAGCACTTGTTGATCGACTGGCGTGAAGGTGAGCGTTGGTTTTGGGATACGCTTGTCGATGCCGATTATGCCAGCAACGCAACCAATTGGCAGTGGACCGCGGGGACGGGCGTGGACAGCAATATGTTTGTGCGGATCATGGCACCCCTGTCACAGTCAGAGAAGTTTGACGCGGCGGCCTATATCCGCAAATGGGTTCCCGAACTGGCCGATTTGGGTGAGCCGTATCTGCATGACCCCGAAGAGCACGGGGTGCGGACAAAGGGCTATCCAAGGAAGATTATTGGCCACCGTGAAGCACGGGAAAGGGCACTTTTGGCTTATGCTGTTGTTAAGGGATAGGTATTTTTCCTTTCCCGACGGGAGAGGGGGAATTGCTATCCCTCCAATACCAACCGATACCCGGTCTCAAACTCAGCCGCGAGCAATCCAACAATTGCATCTGCCACCATCGCTGGTTCCTTAACGCTCGAGGGGTCTTCCCCCGGATAGGCCTTGGCGCGCATCGCCGTGCGGGTTTTGCCGGGATCAACAATCGCGACCTTAAGGGTTGAGATGTTGCGCATTTCTTGACCGTAGCTGGTGACCAGAGTTTCTAGCGCCGCCTTTGATGCGCCATATCCTCCCCAAAAAGCGCGGGGTGCGGTGCCGACGCTGGAGGTAATTGCAACAAGGCGGGCTCGCTCGCTCGCTTTGATAAGGCTGTCAAAGGCAGCTATCATTGCCTGTTGCGCCAAAAGGTTAAGTGTCAGGATTCGATTGAAATCAGTACCGTCGATTTGCGGCACAGGCGTTAACGTTCCAAGCATCGCGGCATTGAGCACAAGGATATCGAGCTTACCCCAGCGTTCCTTGACCGCCACTGCCAATCGCCCGATGCTATCGCCGTCAGTCAGGTCAAGCGGCGCGATTGTGGCCGAACCGCCATTTGCAAAAATGGTATCTTCAACGGCTTCCAAATCTTTTGCTGTGCGCGCCGTCAGCACAACATGCGCACCTTGTGCTGCGAGTGCAATTGCTGTGGCCGCCCCGATTCCGCGACTTGCACCTGTGACCAGTGCAATCTGTCCCTCAAAAACCCCGCTCATATTCAGGCGATTTTTCTGTCGCTCAGCAAAACGAGCTGATCCGAGTTATCGAGCTCATCCTGATCGGTCAGGGTTGTTGGATAATCGCCGGTGAAGCACGCATCGCAATATTGCGGCTTACCATTGTGCCGTGCATCTTCACCCAGTGCACGGTACAGCCCGTCTATGGAAATGAAGGCCAAGCTATCAGCCTGAATGAATTCGCGCATTTCTTCAACATCCATATGGCTGGCAAGCAATTTGGAACGTTCAGGCGTGTCCACACCGTAAAAGCAGCTGTTCATTGTTGGTGGGCTGGCGATGCGCATATGAACTTCGGCAGCACCCGCTTCGCGCATCATCTGCACAATCTTGAGCGAGGTTGTTCCGCGCACGATTGAATCGTCAATCAGCACAATCTTTTTTCCTGCGACCAGATTGCGGTTGGCATTATGTTTGAGCTTAACGCCCAGATGGCGAACGCCGTCGCCTGGCTGGATAAAGGTACGGCCCACATAATGGGATCGTATGATGCCAAGTTCAAATGGAATGCCGGCGGCTTCGGCATATCCGATAGCAGCAGGCGTGCCGCTATCGGGCACGGGGATGACATAATCAACATCGACGCCGTTTTCACGAGAAAGCTCCGCACCAATCGCCTTGCGCACGGAATAAACGCTGTTCCCGTCGACAATCGAATCGGGGCGTGAGAAATAGACATGTTCGAATATGCAGGGGCGCGGTGCGATAGCAATGAAGGGCTTATGCGAGGTCAAAACGCCGTCACGAACGACAACGACTTCGCCCGGCTCAATCGAACGGATAAATTCTGCACCCACAATATCAAGCGCCACAGTTTCCGAAGCAAAAATAAACGATTCGCCAAGCTTGCCCATGACCAAAGGACGAATACCGAGCGGATCACGGCAAGCAATCATACCCTCTGCGGTCAGGCAGATGAGAGAATATGCGCCCTCAACCCGCTTGAGCGCATCAATCAGCCGGTCGAGTAAAGTGCGATACCCCGATGTTGCAACCAGATGGATGATAACTTCGGTGTCCGATGTCGATTGGAATATTGACCCACGCCGCACCAGATCGCGGCGTACGCTGAGCGCGTTGGAGATATTGCCATTATGCGACACGGCAAAGCCACCAGATACCAGATCGGCATATAAGGGCTGCACATTGCGGAGTGAGGTTTCACCACTCGTCGAATACCGGACATGTCCGACTGCGCTTGTGCCTTTGAGCGCGCCGATAATCTCTTCACGGTCAAAATTTCCGGCGACATGGCCCATCGCGCGGTGCGTATGGAATTCGGTCCCGTCATAGCTAGTGATACCGGCGGCTTCCTGCCCACGGTGCTGAAGCGCATGGAGGCCTAGTGCAACCATAGCAGCGGCGTCACCGGTATCGCAGACACCAAATATGCCGCATTCTTCGCGCAATTTGTCGTCATCGTAAGGATGGGTGGTCAGCATAGCTTTGTATCGAATCCGCCAGAGCTTGGGTTAAATGCGCTATAGGCGGGTCGGCTCTTCATGTCTTCCCCCTTATGACAAGGATATGACAAAGAATCTCCAGCCAAGCGCATGATTGCGCTTTTTCCTCCGCTCGGTTAGGTCGATGCTATGGACAATAAACGCGAAACCGGATTGGTGCTTGATCCGAAATATGATGCCAGCGGCTTGATTACAGCGGTTATTACCGATGCCAGTGATGGCGCAGTCCTTATGGTCGGTCATATGAATGCAGAGGCGTTGCGGCTGACACTGGAAAGCGGCAAAGTTACGTTCTTTTCGCGCAGTCGTCAGAAGCTTTGGACCAAAGGAGAGAGCAGCGGGCATTTCCTGAACTTGTTGGAGGCGCGGATCGATTGTGATCAGGATGCTGTTTGGATCAAAGCGCTGCCCGATGGCCCAACCTGTCATACCGGCGTGCAAAGCTGTTTTTATCGGCGGATTAGTGCCGACGGGTTGGAACCGATATGAAATTCATCGTTCCGCTTACTCTTATGATGTTGCTTGTTAGCGGCTGCGGCAATTCAGAGAGCCCGGGTCAAGCTGTTGAACAAAGTGATGTCGGGCGTGCGCTTGATGAAAAAGCAATTGCTGCGGGGATCATTCCAGATCCGGACAATTTTGATCTGGGTGGACGGTTTGAAACGCGCAGCGACCTTGGCACTGACAAATTTTGTGCAGTCGCAAATGGGTCTTCGCAATTCAATATCGGTTTGCTCGCGGTTTTTGGTCCTGAAAGCAAATGCGAGGCACAGGGAAGCGCTAAATCGGACGGTGAAAAGGTGCAAATCACCCTGAGCGGCAAAAAAGAATGCTCTTTTGCAGCAGAGTTTGACGGCGTTGAACTGCGGATACCAGGCTCCATTGATGAAGGATGTGCGTCTTACTGTTCGGACCGCGCCAGCCTGTCAGGCACACGTTATTACAAAGTGGAACAGGGCGATGAGAATGCCCGGCGAACTTTGGGACGCGATATTGAAAAACTGTGTGATTGAGGCTTGTGCCTCAACAGATTATTTCGGAACCGCGATACACGCTTGGCCAGTAACCTTGATCTTTGCGCACATAGCATCAGCCGCACTGCGTGATGCAAACGGCCCGGCTTGTAAGCGTGTCACGCTGCCTGCGGATTTGAGATAAGGTTGCAGCGATGCGAGTGCACCGATTTTCGCTTCAAGCGAATTCCAGAGCTTTTGTGCGTTGGCTTCATTGCCAAAAGCACCCAATTGGATTCGCCAATTGCCACCCGGTGCAGCAACGCGAACTGGGGCAGGAGCAGGTGCTGTACGAACAGGTGCAACACGAACCGGGGCTGTACGCACAGGTGCCGGGCGCGCCACCGGCGGCGTATCGCCATATACTGGAACATCACTCGGGAAACCCGGAGCAGAACTGGGTGGCGGATTTGACGGCGGGACCGGAATTGGTCGTGCGCCTGGTTTTGGCGGAGAGGTATTGATCGGGAAACCTGCCACTTGTGCCGCACGGTTACGCCCGGCTTGTTGTTCAAGCTCGCCTGCTAGCACGGTACCCTGTTGGCGTTGTTCCAATGGAATATACTGATCCATCTGCGCAAGACTGCGCGATGCTGGCGACATTCCAGCAGAAGAAGCACGGGTCATAAGTGCATAGGCACGAACCCAGTCTTTTTCGATATGGACACCGTTGAACAATTCAGTTGCCAGCAAATATTGCGCCCGTGCTTCACCTCGTGCCGAGGATGCTTGCAGATAAGGCAGCGCTTGCGCGACCTTGCCTTGATAATGCAGCAAATGGCCATAACTATCGCTTGCTTGTAAATGTCCCTGTGCCGCTGCCTTTGCATACCAATCGAGCGCGATGTTCAGATCGGTTTTAACGCCGCGACCCATTTTATAGGCTTGGCCAAGATTGAACTGAGCATCTGGATCACCTTTTAATGCAGGTTCGCGCCACTGTTTTACCGCCGCTTCAAAATCGCCACGGATCCAGGCATCAACGCCGGCTTTCACATCGGCAAAGGCGGGCTGCACAGACACAGCAAGCGCCATCGCGATTAAACCTATTTTTGCACCAAAGGATTTGCGACCCATAATTCATACTCCAAAATCTATAACCCGACACGTTATACACACAGAAAATGGCCAAATGGTAAACGCCTGCACTTAATAGCTTAACCAGTTGGCAGAACAAAGATGCAATATAATGCGACATCGCTGCAACCAAGCTTTGCCAAAGCGAAACATCATGAAGTCAGGCAGATTTTTAACGACAGCGTTAACTGATTATTAGCTGTGTTCTGTCACACCGGCATTTGAAACATCTTGCAAAAGGGGATTGATGTGAGGGTACTCGCATGTGCATCACAAAAAGGCGGATCGGGTAAAACCACGCTTTCGGGACATTTGGCAGTTCAGGCGCAGTTGGCCGGATCCGGGCCTGTGGTTCTTATCGATATCGATCCGCAAGGGTCGCTTTCGGATTGGTGGAACGAGCGTGAGGCTGATCTGCCTGCGTTTGCGCAAACCACTGTTGCGCGCCTTGCTTCTGATTTGGCGGTGCTCCGTCAACAGGGCTTTAAGTTAGCTGTGATTGATACACCGCCTGCCATCACAATGGCAATCCAGAGCGTTATCTCGGTTGCCGAGCTGATCGTTGTGCCAACCCGCCCAAGTCCTCATGATTTGCGCGCCGTGGGCGCAACCGTTGATTTGTGCGAGCGCGCTGGCAAGCCGCTTATTTTTGTAGTCAACGGCGCAACACCAAAAGCAAAAATTACTTCGGAAGCTGCTGTTGCTTTGTCACAGCATGGAACCGTTGCCCCGATCACACTGCATCATCGCACTGATTTTGCCGCATCGATGATTGATGGGCGTACGGTGATGGAAGTCGATCCAAATGGCCGTTCAAGCAAGGAAGTCCAAGACCTCTGGGCCTATATCTCCGACCGTCTTGAAAAGAATTTTCGCCGCACTGTTTTCAGCGCACCTGCCGCAACCAAAGCCCAGCAACCCGCCGCTGCCGCCCGCCCTATGGGTGGATTTGGCCGCCGGGTCATGGGCTAAGCAGGAGTGATGAACATGGGGGAACCAAAACCAACAGCATCGCTTTCCGGGCTGTTACTTGCACGCAAAGGGGCTGCACGCCCCGCTATGCGGCGTCCGTCGATGTTTGGCAGCAGCGGCAATCTTGCGGTTTCGCAAGATGATCTGGGTTGGAATGACATGGGTTATGATGTCGATCCTGATCCTACTGCACCAATGGATTATGAACATGACACGGGCTATAATCCGCTCGCAGGCGCTGTTCCAGAAGTAAAACCCGAAGTGCGCCAACAACAGGAACGCATTGCCGAACAATTACAGGTGCAATCCGATGCCGGTTTTGAGGCACTTTACAGCGAAGAAGTTTCTTCCGTAGAAGATAGCACCTTTGAAGAAGAGGAGCGTCCCGAAGTCGTCGTTTCCATGACACCGATCGTTCGTTTGAAACCAAGCATCGCCGAAGTTGCAGCACGACAAGTCGTGAAAGCACCAAAAAAGCGCGCTGCTCCGGGATCAAAGGCAAAAGCTGCCTTCACATTACGGCTTGATAATGACCGGCATTTGAAGCTCCGTCTGGCTTGCGCGGTAAGCAACCGTTCGGCGCAGTTGATCGTGACCGAAGCACTTGACGCATTTTTAGATAGCATTCCCGAAATCGAGCAGCTTGCTGCCCGTGTACCGGGGCGGTAATTTTCTATGTTTATCAAATACAGTTTTCTTTGAGGTGATCGAAATGAACAGCAAACTTATTATAAAGATGGCTCTGACATCTGCTGTAGTCGCTGTGCCAAGTGTTGGTTGGAGCAGCCTTGGCTTGGACGACGCATTGAACGCGTCAGCGCCCGGTGCTACTTTGAAAAAAGCGCATAGCTGGGCACGAAAAGCTGAAAAGTTGATGGCCAAGGGTAACTATGTCAAGGCGCTTGGCTATGCCGAAATGGCCGTAGAGGCCGATATGAACAATCGCGATTATCGTGCACAGCTTGCCCGTATCTATATGGCTCAGGGGCGTTTCCAGTCGGCGGAACGTACTTTGATGGATGTTATCGAACTGGGGCAAGTTGACCCGCGCACTGTTGTTAGCCTTGCATTGACCCGTATTGCACAAGGCAATGTGGATTCAGCGCTTTCGTTAGTTGAAGCGAACCGTTCAATTATCTCTGCCAGCGATTACGGCCTGACTCTGGCACTTGCCGGTCAATCCAAACAGGCTGTCGATGTTCTGGTTGAAGCAATTCGTTCAGATAATGCAACCGCCCGTACGCGTCAAAATCTGGCGCTGGCTTATGCACTTGATGGACGCTGGCGTGAGGCGCGGATTATGGCGGTACAGGATATGCCAGAAGTCATGGTCAATCAGCATATTGCCGAATGGGCACAATATGCCCGTCCAGGTGCCTATGAAATGCGCGTTGCCGGTTTGCTTAAGGTAACGCCGCAAATTGACGCAGGTCAGCCGGTTCGTTTGGCACTTTCGGGTGTTCCAGCCAATTTGGCGCAGGCTGAACCAGTATCATCACCCGTGTCGATTGCTTATAATGCAACGGTTGAGGAATTATCCGCCGTTGGCCCTGCGCCAGCTTCTGAGAGCGCGGGTTTCTCGGCACCAGAGGCCAATGTTAAAATTGCGACCATCGCGGTTGAGCCTTCAAAGCCAGCTGTTGAAGCGCCGCTGATTAAGGCGCAAACCGGCCCTGCAAAAGCCGTGAGTGCAATTGTTGCGGCACCTAAGCCGGTTAAGCTTGCAATGGCCGGTGTTGCGCCAAAACGCGCTGTATCGGGTACGCATCTGATCCAGCTGGGTGCGTTTTCGTCGGCTGCCGGCGCACAGGCAGCGTGGAATCAATATACCAAACGCTACGGCGTATTGCAGGATTTCAGCTCGGCAAGCTCAACAGTCGTTGTGAACGGCAAAACCTTGGTTCGCTTAGCCGCGATGGGTTTTGGTAATCAGGCTTCGGCTGTATCGGTTTGTCAGTCGATCCAGGCAAAGGGCGGCGCTTGCATCGTTCGCAGCACATCAGGCGGTTCGCCTGTGCGGATGGCTTCTGCTTCTGGCCGTAAGGTCGCTGTACGCTAACTAACAAGTATTGAAGTTCGATAAGGGCGGCGGGTCATATGACCTTGCCGCCCTTCATCATTTTGCGGACGCGGCCTTGGACGGGTAGTTTATCAAAGGGCGTATTTCCCGCAAGTGCGGCCATTTTGTTGCCGTCAACTTGCCACGGGGCATCTGGATCAATCAGGATCAGGTCGGCTTCAAACCCATGCGATATCTGACCCGCGTTTAACCCGAGTATCTTTGCCGGGTTGGTGGCGAGCAGTTCGAACATTCGGCTTATGCTGATATGCCCATCACGGACAAGATTAAGCGAGAGCGCGAGTAATGTTTCCGCCCCAGCCATGCCGGGCAAGCTTTCCGAGAAAGGCAGGCGTTTGTCTTCGGGGCCGCGCGGATCATGACCTGATGCAATCACATCAATAGTTCCGTCGGCGACCGCCGCGATGCAGGCTTGGCGGTCTCCCTCACACCTTAAAGGCGGGGATAGCCGGGCAAAGGTGCGGAAATCGGATACGGCGTTGTCGGACAGAAACAAATGCGCAGGCGTAATGCCACAGGTGACGTGAAGCCCCTTTTCCTTGGCTTGACGGATCAGCTCCAATCCCTTGGCAGTAGTCACCTGACGGAAATGAATGCGCGCGCCGCTTTCCTCTGCCAACATCATATCTCGGGCGATGGAAAGTGGCTCGGCAACTGCGGGTGCGCTCGACAGGCCAAGCAAGGTTGCCGTTTCCCCTGCTGTTGCAACCGCGTTCCCAGTAATGCCTTCATCCTCG
>JAYUPC010000112.1:0-10721 GCA_043760355.1 Sphingomonadales bacterium | reverse complement strand
AAGGCGGCAAGGTCGATCCAGCGGTGGAGCAACTCCACGCTCCGCACGACGCCGTGCAAGCTGGTATAGCCGCCAAGGTCGGAGTGCGAATAGGCATTGCCAATTAACCCTGCGGAAAGTGCGGCCGTAATCACCGTGCCGATCCCGTCATGCCGCGAAAAATCGACGCATTGGTCACCGGCCCAAAGCAAAGGACAGTGAGCCTGAACACCGGAATACCCGGCGCGCATGAAGAAGGTTGCTGACCCGGTCTTACCACGTTTGGCGATAGCATCGGCATTGACTTTTGCCCAAAGGACGGGCCACCGGTTATGTGCTTCCATAGGATCGCTGCCGTCAAAAAGCCGCACGTCAGTGGGCAGATATTCACCGAAGTCCGCCATCCAGCCCGACAGGCCGAAATCCAGCATCTCTTGCCCGATAATACGTTCGGCAAACCAGTCGCACGCATCGGGGTTGGTGAAATCAACCACAGCGGCATCGAATTCGCCAAAGTCCACGGCGTAGACATCGTCATTATCTTGCCGCAGCGCAAGCAATCCTAAAGCCAGCGCCTCTTGATACAGCGCGCCATCGACTGCGAGATAGGGGTTTACATAACCAAGGAAGCGGATGCCTTGTTCGCCGAGGGCTTCAATCCGTGCGGGCAATTCGGGATAGCGCGCCGCATTCCATTTCCAGTCCCAGAACAGGCGCTTGCCAAAACTTGTGTGCCGGATGCCAACCCAGTCTTCGCACCACAAACCCGATATCTTTGCACCTGACGCGATGATATTGTCTAGACGGGTAAAGCTTTTTTCGCCATCTTTTAGTCCAACAATTGCACCGTCAATTGCCCAATCAGGCAGCTGCGGTTGACGTCCAAAGCGGTCGGACAGTCGGGTAACGAGGTCAGCGAGCGAAGGCGCATCAAAGAATTCGAGTGCAACATTAATGTTCCAGCACTCAATGCCCAATATGCCCGGCTTACTAAGATCAAATTCCGAATAGCTTTCGGTTGCCAAATGCGCGGCATAGCGTTTTGAACTCAGCCATGTCGGTTGCGGATAATTGGTTGTCCAATAATCCCCGCCCGCCCTGCTTTGCGCGTCCATGATCCGTGTGAGTTCGGTTGACTTGTCGCGCCCGACACCGGGTTCAGATGTCCAGAACGGAAAACGACGGCCATTAAGTGACAGATAAGACATCTGCTCACCGCCGCCCCAAATGTGTTCGTTCGAAGCAATGTTTAGATTGATCCACAGGCGGTTGAAGGTGGAATCAGAACAGGACGTTTTCAGGACGTCATCTATAAAAAAGACTGTCAAAATCGCATCAGGTCGCTTGCTATTCCATAGGCGGATGTCTGAACCGATATCAGCGCAATCGAGAACAAGTCGCTCCTGAACATCATCGACAATGTCAAAATTGCCGCGCTGCATATTTATTGCCGCTTCACCTTGGCCAATCGAAAACGCCGGAGCTGTTATGCGATGCGACAGCAAAACCTCACCATTTAGGCACAGATCAAAACCATCTTTATGAAAGGCAACATTAAATGACAGAAGCAGGGGTCCTATGCTTGAAAACGGGGCTATGGCATCATTGCAACAGTCATGGATCAACGCATCATATCGAATATGACACCGCTTGACATACCAAGGCAGTTTCGGCATTGCAAGAGATGTCAAACACGTAATTTATAGACTGCACTTTTAATATTATACATTATAAATCAATAAATTGCTTAATGAATAGCAGTTATTCAGCGGGAGGCACCAGATGCTTATTTCTAAAAAAACGCCACAAAAATATTTTCGCGCGGCTTTGCTCGGCGGTACAGCAATTGCGCTTGGTGTCGCCATGCCTGCATTTGCACAAAATGCCTCTGACGATGACGGGGCAAGCAACGAAATCGTCGTTACCGCGCAAAAACGTGAGGAAAAACTGCAAGATATTCCGCTTGCTGTTTCGGTTATTGGCGGTGAAGCAGTGGCCAATAACGGCGGCATCAATCTGGAGAATGCACAATATCTTGTCCCCAGCCTTAACTTCCGCAAATCGGGTACGTCTCTTAATCAGGCGCTCTTCCTGCGCGGTGTGGGTACGATCAATTTCTCGATCGCAGCGGAACCTTCGGTTGCTGCCGTCCTTGACGGTGTTGTATTAAGCCGCGCTGGTGAAGGCTTTACCGACTTGTTCGATGTGGAACGTATCGAAGTATTGCGCGGGCCACAGGGCACATTATTCGGCAAGAACGCATCGGCCGGCGTCGTTAGCATCGTTACCAAGCGTCCTACCGCTGATTTCGGTGCAACGGTCGAAGCATCCTATTTCACCAAATCGGAATATCGCGGCCGCGCAACGGTCAATATTCCTCTTGGCGAAAATCTGCGATCACGTTTCACCGGATTTTACGGAAATTATGACGGCAACGTTAGCAATCTGACCACGGGTAACAAGGTCAACGGATATAAGCATTACGGCATACGCGGCGCGATTGAAGCCAATCTGGGCGACACTGTCACACTGACGCTGCGCGGAGATTTCCGCAAGGCAAACGATGATTGCTGCGCTGAAATCATTGGCACAACGCCTGGCAATGCTCTGCCAGCCGCAGCATTGGTAGGCACAGGTTTTAACGGCAGCGCATCGCGCAACATCCGCCAGAATTTGCAAACGGCAACAAAAGAAAAAAGCTGGGGAATTGCATTGCAAGCCGATATCGAACTGGGCGAACATACGCTCACCTCGATCACTAGCTATCGTGGCTGGGACAATACTGAAATCCGCGATGGTGACTGGCTGGATCAAGCTTATGCTGATCAGCTTCAGGTTGCCGGAGCTCCGGGTCGCGTGGGGTTGGCTCAATTGCATGACAATGGACCGCAGATAAGCAAGACTTTTACTCAAGAATTAAGAATTGCCTCACCCACAGGTCAATTTCTTGAATATGTGGTTGGCGCATATTATTCGAGAGCGGAGTCTGATCGCACGTTTACTCGGCGCGTAACGACATGCGAAATTAATCCACGCCCAGCGGTATTGGTGCCGTGTGGTTCGGTCGGTGCGCCACCATCGCTTTTCCCGACAGGAACGGCGGAATTCGGCTCGGTGTTCAAAAACGTCTCTGTTTTCGGTCAAGCAACGTTCAACCTGTCCGACAGCTTTCGTTTCATCGGCGGCTTGCGTTACACCCATGATAATTTGGACGTGAACCACATCCGTCGCACAACGCTTGCAGGCCCGGGTGTGCAGCCAAGCTTCGATGCTGGTGTCTATAATAACGGCCTAGTTGCGACACTGCCTGCAACTGGATTTGTTGCTGGCGTGTCTAATGGAATTCCGTTCCGCACAGGCACGAGCAACAATAACCTGTCCGGAAAGGCGGCTGTCCAGCTTGACCTGAGCGAAAACAATATGGCCTATGCCAGCTATACTCGCGGTTATAAGGGGCCAGCGTATAATATCTTCTATAACCTTACCACTGTCGGCACAGGTGTGATCGCTCCTGAAACCGTCAACGCCTATGAAGTGGGATTGAAGAATACCTTCCTTGACGGCGACTTGATCGTCAATGTTGCGGCTTATTATGCTAAATATAATAATTACCAAGCCAACAGCCCCGATTTTGTAGCTGGGGTTCGCACAACGCGGTTGACCAATGCAGGATCGGTTTCAACCAAAGGCTTTGAACTTGATTTCGTTGCAAGGCCATCGCGTTCGTTCAGCGTGACCGGCGGCTTGGCATATAACAAAGCTCGCGTGGAAGATTTCCGCTTGCCGCCCGGAGCTGACGCGACGCAGCTAATTGCCAAAGGCACGCCGCTTGCTAATGCGCCTGAATGGAAAATGTCGCTTGGTGCGCAATATGACATTGAGACCGGCGGTTTTGCCAATGTCGAACTGGCCGGACAAATGGCAATGCAATCAGACCAAATTTATGAATTGAGCCCAAATCCGGCGATACGCCTTGGATCTACAGTAGATGGTTACGCGACGGTCGATTTGTCGGCTGCGCTGGTTGATCCAAACGATGGGTGGCGATTGGCGTTTCAGGTTAAGAACCTGTTTGACAAGAACTTCGCTTCGTCAATCGTATCGGGTGGCCCGGGCGGTTCATTCCGCTACATTATCCCGCGTGAAGCTGATCGGTATTTCGGTATCAATGCGAAGATCAATTTCGGCGCAAAATAATCAAGCCCTATAAGGGTCGCGAGAGGGGGCTGGAATCCATACGGGTTCCGGCCCTTTTTTGTTGAAATGTTGGAGTAAGCTGGACGGGTGGTGCGAGACCATTAGCAAACCACCCGTCCAAAGCTCATATGGGGTGTTGAACACCTACTATTATGCACCCCCTGTGCCAGTTTTACTGCACATATATAAATCACAGGGTTAGATGGTTATCGTCGTGTTAATAACTTCTAGAGTGTCAGAATAACCGACATATTAGCTGTTGCCGTATTCAGGCGTATGTCAAAAATCTGTTTACATCTGTAATCGACTCGATTACGTCTGTAGTCGGAGAGTCGAAATGCAAGAACGAATTAGTGATGCAGAATTAGCCGTGATGGAGGTCCTGTGGACGCAAGCGCCACTTACTGCGACCGACGTGTCGTCACGTGTCGCTGCGTCCAAAGACTGGTCACTCGCAACGGTCAAAACATTGCTATCACGCCTTACCGCAAAAGCAGCAGTCGAATATCATGCGGAAGGCCGTAAATTCCTCTATTCGCCTCTGGTCGCACGCGCGGATTATGTTGCGGGTGAATCGCGGCGGTTGGTTGACCGCTTGTTCGGTGGAAAATTCATGCCGCTTGTCGCGCATCTCGCGCATCAAGAAAAATTGAGCGACGCTGATATTGCCGAGATTGAAAAATTGCTGAGGGAGATGAAGTCATGACCGATTGGCTATTAGACACGATCCTTGTCACGACGCTGATTTTGGCGGCGGTGCTGATTTTGCGAAAGCTGGTGGCAAACATTTTTGGGCCTAATGTCGCTTATTTCCTTTGGCTGTTACCGGCGGCACGCTTGGTCATGCCCTCGCTTTCGGTTGAAAAGACGGCAAGTGTCAGTGACACATCCCAGTCTGTACGTGATAGCGTGATTGGTGCTGTGACATCCCGGCAGCCTGTAACATTTGTTGAAGCAATCGTTCCGCAAGCAGCATTTGATTATGGTATGATCGCACTGTCGATTTGGCTTGGCGGAGCCGCTTTATTGTTCGTTGTGCAAATGGCACGTTATGTTGCCATGCGCGATGAGCTGTTAAGCGACGCCAAAGATCTGGGTATGACGCAGGGCATCAAACTGATCCAGTCGGACCGTGTATCCGGGCCGCTCGCTTTCGGATTATTCCGGCGTTACATCGCTGTGCCAGACAATTTTGCGGTGGTATTCTCATCCGAAGAGCGCGAACTCGCGATGCAACACGAAGTCGCCCACCATGTATCTGGTGATCTAATTGCTAATCTAATTGCTTTTATTGCTCTGTGCCTGATGTGGTTCAATCCCTTGGCTTGGGTCAGCTGGCGGGCATTCCGCTTCGATCAAGAAGCCGCCTGCGATGCTCGTGTACTTGTTGGTAAAGCGCCCGAAATGCGCCGGGTCTATGGACAGGCTCTGGCGCGTAGTGCGCAAGAAGGTTTGCCCACATTTGCCACAGCACTCAATTCGCCAAAGACCATTATCGAGAGACTAAGGAGACTGACGATGAACGATATTAGCAAAAACCGCCGTCTTCTGGGAAAGCTTGGTGTGTTTGCGGCGGTGGGCGTGATCCTGCCACTGACAGCGACAACAGTGGCTGTAGAAGCGAAAGACAGTGTCACAGTGATCCGTACTGGCGATAAAGGGGATCAAAAGGTCAAGATTATCAAAATGACCCGTGTCAAAGGTGCCGATTTTGACAGCAGCGGCAATGTTGACGCACCCTATGTTCAAACGATCACGCGAGATGGCCGCACGATTATTTTGCGGACAAACTACAAACTGAGCCAAGACGAAATCAACAAAATGGCGGATGAAGCCGAAGCGTCACGTATGGAAGCTGATGATTCCATCGGGGACGCAGATACGGCAAAAGGTGACGCCGAGGCAGCGCGTGGTGACTCCGAGGCAGCACGTGGGGACGCCGAGGCTGCACGTGGCGATGCCGCTAGCGCACGGGCAGACGCAGAAGTTGCGCACCGTGAAGCCGAAATCGAGGGCATGGCCGCTGCGCATGCAATGGCCAATGTGAATTCAAAGTATATAGCCTCAATGATCCCGGATATCGAAATCTCGGAGGTCACACATAATTGTAAAGATGGTCAACCCGTTACAACCGATGTCAGAGGTATGGATGGTAAGAACAATTCACGTGTGCGGATCGTAATGTGCGGTAAGGGCCGGGCAAAGATTGCACGTGCCGCAGCGGTTGATGGTCTTAGAGAAGCTATCTCGGATATCAAAAGCGAAGAAGATATGCCGGATTCTGTGCGTCAACAAGTGATTGCAAGCTTGCGTCAACAGATACGTAAAATGGAAAATGAGCGCGATTAAGGGGTAGGTTTGAATCAAAGCCCATTATTAACAGGACTAGATCCCAACCTACCCAAATCAATCACATCATTTCGGCAACTTATCGCTGACTATCCGAATTTCCAGTTCTTGCCCGTCGGTTAAATACTGCGCCGCCGCCGCTTGAATATCGGCAGTAGTTACGCTTTCAACAATGGCCTTGCGGTTGCGTTTGCGTTCCAGCCGTTCGGGTTTGCTTTGGGCTATGCTGGCATATGCGATCCAATTGCCGTTCTCGCGTTCCTGCTTGTTGATCTGTTCAAGGATTGGTTTGCGAGCGCGAAGCAGAACATCATCGTCGACAGGAGTATCACGCATTTGTTTGATGATGTCCTTGATTGCTTTTGAAACAACATCCATTTTTCCGGGCTCGGCAATAATTCCGGCGGAAAAATAGCCATAGCCTTTATATGTTTGCGAGGCATAGGATGACACATTGGGCGAATATGTTGCGCCCAGTTTCTCGCGGACTTCGTCAAGTAATAATAACCCGAATACCTCACCCACCAGATCACGGATCGTATCAGATTTCTGGTCACTATCATCAGTTGTCGGCCAATATGCCAACACCATACCCTGATCCAATTGGCCTTTATGCGTAAGCGTCAACCGAGCGCGGCTTTTCGGGAAGGCGACCATTTTTCTTTTGGAATAGTCGGTGGCTTTTGCCGCACGTTTGGGCAGCGCGCCAAAACTGCTGGCAACCGCATCAATCGCGGCTTGTTCATCGATATCACCAACAATCCCGATTTCAATAGGGGCACTTGCTGATGGACCAGTCATCAACGCTTGTGCTTCGGCGATTTTGCGCGCCGCTAGCTCCTCTTTTGAACCGATGCCAAAGCGTGTGTCACCGCTGGCAAGGATACGCGGGACTGCGGTTCCAGCAACGGCTTGGGGAACAGCATCAAGTTGCGCTGCAAAGGATTGTACCGCATTTTGCCACAAAGTATCGGCTTCACCCCGATATCCAGCAGCGGTCAAATAAGCTGCGGAAAGCTTCATTTGTAAGGCGAGATCGGCTGGTGTAGTGATGCCCGAAGTGCCAAAGCTATCTTCCCCCACGGTAAGGCCAGAATTCACAGAACGTCCGGCCAATATCCGCTGTAAATCATCATAGCTATGTTCTTTGAGGCCGCCGACTGCACCCATATTATTCATGAAAAACGCCAGTGAGCCCTTGTCCTGCGGTATCGCCAACGCGCCTCCGCCAAAGCGCAGTGCATAGCGTACTTTGCCTTTTTCAAAATCAGTCTTCTTGATGTTGAGTTGTACACCGTTGGCAAAGCGGATCGTGCGGATACCGAGGTCGGCGATCATATTGCTGGATTGGACTTTTCCAGCCTTGCCAAAATTATCATAGGCAAAGGCTTTGGTGGCTTTTTGTTCAGGGGCGGTAACCGCTATTTGGTTGCTTGCCCCTAGAATGGCCATGGCCGATTTCTGCACATCTGCAATCGGCTCTTTGTTCGAAATATGCAGACCATTTGGCATAGAACCGAATGCCTTACGAAATGTGGTGTTCAACGCATCGACGGTGATGCCGGGTTTCAGCTTTTCAAAAATGGCCAGATTGGTTTGCGGTGTGCTGACGATACTCTTGTCCCATATCGTTCCCAATATAGCTTCGGCCAATTGTGCGCTGCGCCGGGTGTCAGCTTGTTCAGCAGCATTGCGGTACGCGGTTTGGGTATTGGCAATTTGCTCGTTTAACTCGTTTTGGGTGAAACCAAATTGCAGGACGCGGCGCAGCTCTTGTTCGCCAACACCAACGGCACCTTGCCAATCGCCCTCCTTGCCATTGACCGAAAAAGAAGTGAAATCAGCGGTATTGAACAGAGGTTCAAAAGATACCGAACCACCGCGGATTTTAGCATCAGTCGCCAGGCTGAGTTTTTGAAAACGTTGACCCATAATGGCCGAGATCATCGATTTTTGTAACAAATCATTGCGCTGTTCGAAGGTTTCGTCGGCGCGTTTGAACGGAGTGACGCGCAACAGTTCAACCTCAGTCGAGGTGGCGGGATCAGCAAAGCTGCCGACGCTGAATGGTTTTGCGGCATCAACCTTGCCACGGTTCATTGGTGCGCCTGCTGGACCAACACCTTTCCAATTCGCAAATTTGGCTTTGATCTTGGCTTCCATTGCATCAACATCAAAATCGCCAACGATCACAAAGCTTGTATTTTCCGGCCGGTAATTGCGCTGGTAGAAAGCTTTGATCCGCGACGCTGGAGCATTTTTCAAGACTTCTTCGGTGCCGATCGGAAATCTGTCGGCTATCGGCGTATCGGGCAGCGCAAAGCGGGCGAGGTTTTCAAAACGGCGCAAACCCGGACTGTTGCGTGTTTGTTTTTCGGAAAGGACAACGCCGCGTTCCCGGTCAACCGCCTCTTGCGCCATCGTTAATTCACCCGCCGTTTCACGCATAATGAACAAAGCGGTTTCGATTGTCTGGTCATCGACTTCGGGTAAGTCGAGCTTGTAAACCGTTTCTTCCCAGCTGGTCGATGCGTTGGTATCAGCACCAAATGAAAGCCCGGCACGTTGCAGAATTTTGACCATCTGGCCTTCTGGTACATTGGTCGATCCGTTAAAGGCAAGATGTTCAAGCAAATGCGCAAGACCGCGTTCGTTTTCTGCCTCGGCAAGCGAACCGGCGGCTACGTGCATCCGGATAACCGCGCTATTTTTAGGCGTGACATTTTTCTGGATCGCATATTTCATCCCGTTTGGCAGGACACCGTATTTGATTGACGGATCGGGGGCGACATCGGTGATGACATGGCCCCAAAGGGTGGCCGCGGTCGCGGGTGCTGTCTGCACAGGTGCTGATGCGGCCTGTTGCGCTAGCGCGGGTGTTGTCATCAATAGGCATGTCGCCAGTGCCAGCGTTGAAATGACTGCAGATGATTTTTTGATAAACAACTTTTTCATACAATGCTCCCGAAAAGATGACGCGGTTGATCCTATACGTACTGCTTTCTGCATAACAGATTTCGACCAAATACAAATTATTGCCTACCAACAATGATTTGTGGACAAGCCCCCTTTTGCTTTGAACTCAAACAGTCCATATTACATCAATGTCATGGCCCGATAGCATCCAAGCTGGCGAAACAGAGCTGCACGAACCGCTTGTGCGCCGTGTGCTTGCGCCCAACCCTTCGCCTTATACTTATACTGGAACACAGACCTGGCTGGTGGGGGCAGGGGCCGAAATTGCGGTGATTGACCCCGGGCCAGCTGGTGGGTCGCAACCCGGCCACGCCGATATCAACGGCGCTGGCCATGTCGAGGCTATCCTTCGCGCGGTTGGTGATGCCAAGGTAACAGTGATCCTGTGTACGCATACCCACCGCGATCATTCGCCAGCCTCCAGGCCAATGGCTGCTATTACCGGTGCGCCGATTATTGGGTGTGCGCCGCTTGTGCTCAGCGACGATGGACCTCGCAGTGACACCGCCTTTGATCCAGATTATGCGCCTGATCGCGTGTTAGTTGAAGGTGAGAGCATATCGGGCGAAGGCTGGACCTTGGAAGCTGTGGCTACGCCCGGCCACACCAGCAACCATTTGTGCTATGCCCTGAAAGAGAGCAATGCGCTGTTCACCGGCGATCATGTGATGAAATGGTCAACGACTGTGGTCAGTCCGCCCGACGGCGATATGGCCGATTACATGGCGTCCTTACAAAAGCTCTATGACCGCGAAGACCGCATATATTATCCCGCGCATGGTCCTGCGGTTGAAAAGCCCCGCCAATTGGTCCGCGGTATGATCGGGCACAGAAAGCAGCGGGAACGGCAGATACTAAGGCTGCTGGAGAATGGGGAGCAGATGGTACCCGATATGGTCGCCCTTATGTACAGAGGCCTTGATCCCCGACTGACGGGGGCAGCAGGCCGGTCTGTGCTGGCACATTTGATGGACTTGCAAAACCAAGGTCGCGTATTGGAAAATGGCACGCATTGGCGGATGTTGGGATGAGCAACGCCGCGCCGCAGAGTTTTGCCTTGCCTGTTAAAATAGCCGGAGTAGATGCACTGATTAAGCCCTCTCCCCTCGATGGAGAGAGGGCAAGAAAGGACTGAAGATGAACGCCCCCGTTAAACCGCCCACTGGCACCGACCTGCTCGCCGAAATCACGCGCTTGAAACAGGAACGCAACGCCGTTAT
>JAYUPC010000111.1:0-10757 GCA_043760355.1 Sphingomonadales bacterium | reverse complement strand
CGGAGGAACAATTGCCCATGCACTCCACCTCGGTCAGGGTGAACAGGCCGTCGGGCGTGGTCGCGCCCTTCACGAGGCCGCGGTTCTTGCACGCGGCCATGATGTCGTCCGATCCGCGGAGCATACACGGGGTCGTGCCGCACACCTGCACATGGAACCGGCCCACGGGCGCAAGGTTGTACATGGTGTAAAAGGACGCAACCTCATAAGCGCGCATATAAGGCATACCGAGCGCGCTAGCCACATATTCGATCACCGGCACCGGCAACCACCCTTGCGTTTTGGTGTCTTCACCCACCTGACGCTGGGCAAGATCGAGCAGCGGCATCACGGCGGATTGCTGACGCCCGGCGGGGTAGCGCGCAACATACATGGCGGCGGTCTTGGCGTTGTCTTTGGTCCACGCAAAAGCGCCCCATTTTGCGCGGGTTTCGGCTTCGTCGGGGATGTGTGCAGTGTCAGCCATTATGATCAGCCTGACGGCGAGGACGCAAATAGCATACGTCTATGAACAAAAGAGCAGCGAGGATCGGAAATACTCCTACAGCCGATGCAAGGTCAAATCCGAGCCGTTCGCCAAACGCATCGACGGCTGCGTATTGTGAAATTTTGGCGATGGCCACACTCGTGACAATGAACATCAACCCGCCAGCGACCCTAGTCAAAATACGCCTTAGCTTCACCGGTCACACTCCCCGAACACAACGTCAATCGCACCAATTATCGCCGTGGTATCTGCCAGCATATGTCCTTTGCTCATCATCTCCATCGCTTGCAGATGGCTGAACGCGGTCGGGCGGATTTTGCAGCGATAGGGTTTGTTTGTGCCGTCCGCGACGAGATAGACGCCAAATTCGCCCTTGGGGCTTTCGGTGGCGACATAGACTTGCCCAGCAGGCACCTTAAACCCTTCGGTGTAGAGTTTGAAGTGATGGATCAGCGCCTCCATTGATTGCTTCATTTCGGCGCGTTTTGGGGGGCTGATTTTGCGATCGTCGCTGCATACCGGGCCTTCGGGCATTTCGCGCAAGCATTGCTGCATGATGCGCATTGATTGCCGCACTTCCTCCACGCGGACCATAAACCGGTCGTAACAGTCTCCGCGTGTGCCCACGGGGACGTCGAAGTCCATCTTGGCATAGACGTCATAAGGCTGGCTCTTGCGGATATCCCACGGGATGCCGCTGCCCCGGATCATCGGGCCGGAAAAGCCCCATTTGATCGCGTCTTCCTTGCTTACCGTAGCGATATCGACATTGCGCTGTTTGAAAATGCGGTTGTCGATGACCAAACTCATCGCGTCTTCAAACAAACGCGGCATCCGTTTGTCGAGCCAGTCGCCGATATCGGTGAGCAGTTTTAGCGGCACATCCTGATGCACACCGCCGGGCCGAAACCACGCCGCGTGCATCCGCGCTCCGCTGGCGCGTTCAAAGAAGTTCAGGCAATCTTCGCGGATTTCAAAAAGCCACAGATTTGGCGTCATCGCACCAACATCCATCACATGGCTACCAAGGTTGAGCATGTGGTTGCTGATGCGAGTTAGTTCCGCGAAAAACACCCGCAGATATTGGGCGCGGATGGGTACTTCGAGGTCGAGCAGCTTCTCGATCGCCAGGACATAGCTATGTTCCATGCAAAGCGGCGAACAATAATCGAGCCGGTCAAAATAGGGGAGCGCCTGCAAGTAGGTTTTATACTCGATCAGCTTTTCAGTGCCCCGGTGGAGCAGGCCGACATGCGGGTCGAGCCGTTCGATAATTTCGCCGTCCAGCTCCATAACCAGACGCAACACTCCGTGCGCGGCGGGGTGCTGTGGGCCGAAATTGATCGTATAATTCTGGATCGCTTCGTCGCCCGTTGTGGGCGCCGTATCGGGTTGAAGATTCATTTGCTTGCCCCTTTCTCATCGCCGGGCAGAATATAATCCGTGCCCTCCCAAGGCGACATGAAATCGAACGAGCGGAAATCCTGCGCTAGCTTGACCGGCTCATACTTCACCCGTTTTTCATCTTCGGAATAACGCAGTTCGACATATCCAGTCAGGGGGAAATCCTTACGCTGCGGGTGGCCGGTAAAGCCGTAGTCGGTCAGTATCCGGCGCAGATCTGTATTACCCGCAAACAGCACGCCGTACATATCAAACACCTCGCGCTCCAACCAGCCAGCGACCGGCCAGATTTCAGTGACAGACGGCACGGCGACGTCTTCATTGGTGGTCACATGCACGCGGACGCGGTGATTTTTGGTCAAGCTTAACAGGCAGTACACAACCTCAAATCGCGGGTCGCGGTCGGGCCAGTCGACACCGGCAATTTCCATCAGCTGTTGATAATCGCATGTATCACGTAACTGCATCATCACACCGACGAGCCTGTCGGTTTTGACATGCAGGCCGATTTCACCGTTTGATTCCTCGACACGGATCAAGTCTTTGCCGAGTGCCTTTTTTAGCGTAGCAATGGTGCCTTGGGGTTTTGAGATTAGCGGTGCCGAATGCGTCATTAAGCTCTCTCCCCTTGCGGGAGAGAAAGACTTGGCTTGGCAGCTTGCTGCCTAGAAAGTCTTGAGAGGGGACGAGTGGCCGCTCCACCCTCTCCAACTCCAACTAGGCAACACGTTGCCAAGTTTCTGTATCCTCTCCCGTCAAGGGAGAGGGCAAAGAGTCGAGAAAACATCACCGTTCAATCGTCCCGATCCGGCGTATTTTGCGTTGCAGTTGCATGATGCCATACAGCAAAGCTTCGGCAGTGGGCGGACAACCGGGGATGTAGATATCTACTGGCACAATCCGGTCACAACCGCGAACCACGCTGTAGCTATAATGATAATAGCCGCCGCCATTCGCGCAGCTGCCCATCGAAATCACATATTTCGGTTCTGACATCTGGTCATAGACTTTGCGCAAAGCAGGTGCCATTTTGTTACACAACGTGCCTGCGACGATCATCACATCAGATTGACGCGGGGAGGCACGCGGAGCAACGCCAAAGCGCTCCATATCGTAACGCGGCATATTCACATGGATCATCTCGACCGCACAGCAGGCAAGACCAAAGGTCATCCACCACAAAGAGCCCGTACGCGCCCAGGTAAACAGGTCTTCGGTCGACGTAACAAGGAAACCTTTATCGTTCACTTCGCCCTGCAAATCCTTGAAGAACTCGGCATCAACCGGCATATTTGCAAGCGGCGGCGTGTTAGTAATTACTCCCATTCGAGCGCCCCTATTTTCCAAGCATAGATGAAACCGATGACCAGTTCGAAAAGGAAAAGCATCATCGTACCCCAGCCTGTCCAGCCGATGTGACCAAGGCTAACTGCCCAGGGAAACAGAAATGCAGCCTCCAAATCGAAAATGATGAAGAGGATGGCGACGAGGTAAAAACGAACATCAAACTGGCTACGTGAATCCTCAAATGCCGGAAAGCCGCATTCATATTCGGATAGCTTAGCTTCGGTCGGTTGATGCGTCCCGGTCAGCCGCGAAACACCCATCGGCAGGAACACAAAAAGCGACGATAGCCCAAGCGCAATCACAAGGAACAAAAGGATCGGCAGATATTGCGACAAATCGGTCAATGTCAGACTCGCTTCAGGCTATGAATTGAGGCGCTTTTAGGAGCATGTTGCAAACGCTGCAAGGGCCGTAACGCGCTTTTTTTGGGGATTTAGTTGCACTTAACGCAACGCGTTTGCCAGAAGCTTGTGAAGCTTACTGTGCAGCCCATCGTTCGCGGCCAAAACCTGTTTGTCCGCGATCATCGGGCTACGGCCACGAAAATCAGTTACGAACCCACCTGCTTCGCGCACTAACAGGCATCCAGCTGCGGTATCCCAAGGCTTAAGATCGCTCTCCCAGAACCCGTCATAGCGCCCCGCGGCCAACCATGCGAGATCGAGCGACGCTGCGCCAAAACGGCGGATACCAGCGACTTCGGGGGCAATCGCGCCGAATATCCGGCTCCACTGCGCAAAGTTGCCGTGGCCCATAAACGGAATACCTGTGGCAATCAGCGCTTCGTCCAGATCACGCCGTGCAGAAACACGCAGCCGTTCAGTCTGGAGCCATGCGCCCCTGCCCTTTTCCGCCCAATAACTCTCATCGGTCAGCGGCTGATAGACCAAAGCCGAAGTAATCTCCCGCTCCCCGTTCGTCAGCAATTCTTCGACCGCAATCGAAATCGCAAAATGTGGAATACCGTGCAGAAAATTGCTCGTGCCATCAAGCGGATCTATAATGAAACGCGGCTTGTCCGGATCGCCTTCGATTGTACCGGCTTCCTCCATCAAAAACCCCCAACCTGGTCGCGCCTTGCTGAGTTCGTCATAGATCGTGCGTTCGGAACGCATATCGGCCTTTGAAACAAAGTCAGCTGGCCCCTTGCGGCTGACCTGCAATTGTTGCACCTCGTAAAAATCACGGCGCAGCTTTGAACCTGCCTTGCGTGCGGCGCGGTCCATCATTGTCATAATGCCGGAATGGGCAACCATGATTAATCCGCCTTCCGCACATATTCCCGCGAATAGACATCCACTACAATCCGCGTGCCAGCGCCGATAAACGGCGGCACCATGACGCGGACACCGTTATCGAGAACAGCGGGTTTGTAGCTGGACGAGGCGGTTTGCCCCTTTACTACGGCATCGGCCTCCACAATCATCGCGTCAATCTGGTTCGGAAGTTGGACGCTGATCGGCTTATCGTCGTAAGTCTCCATTACCACATCCATACCGTCAGTCAGAAACGATGCTGCGTCGCCAAGGATATCACGGTCCAAAGTTACCTGTTCAAAGGTTTCCTTGTCCATAAAAGTAAGTGCATCGCCGTCGGCATAAAGAAACTGGAAATCCACTTGCTCTAGCCGGACTTTCTCCACCGATTCAGCAGAACGGAAACGGATATTGTTCTTGCGTCCATCGATCAGGTTTTTCAGCTCAACCTGCATATACGCACCGCCCTTTCCAGGTTGGGTATGTGCGGTTTTGACAACGCGCCACAGCCCGCCTTCATATTCAAGGATATTACCCGGCTTGATTTCGACCGCGTTTATTTTCATGAGAAGAACTCGCTAACAAATGGAAAGAGCATGCGCACATAAGCGCTGTTGATGCGGCCTTTAGCCGCGTGGGGGACCAGAGGCAAGAGCAGAGGCAAGTACCGCGTTAAAGTCGGCGATTGCAGCAGCAGGGCCGCGAGGGTCATTCCATACCGCCCCACTAACCGCGATAAAGTCAGCGCCTGCTGTGATCAGAGGTACTGCGTTGGCCGTGGTAATGCCGCCTATCGCAACACAAGGTATTTCCATTACCTTTGACCAAAGCTCAATCGTCTCAATCTCCGCAATATGCTCAACAGCTTTGGTCGTGGTCGGATAAAATGCGCCAAAGGCCACATAATCCGCACCCGCCTCCCCGGCTTCCATCGCCAAATGGCGGCTATTGTGACAGGTCACGCCGATTTGTGCATCGCAGCCCAGTTCTTCGCGCGCTTCCCTGACGTCGCCGTCACCTTGGCCCAAATGGACGCCGTCAGCTTTCATGCGCTTGGCAAGGCTAACGCTATCATTGACGATGAAGGCAACGTCGTGTGCCGCACAAACTTCCTGCAGCGGAGCTGCAAGTTTGGCGGCAGCGTGTTGGTCCATGCCTTTTACGCGAAACTGGAACGCAGCAACCGGCCCTGCGGAGAGCGCGGCATCAAGGCGTTCGGGAAAATCTCCGCCAACATCAAGTGGCGAAATAAGATAAATTTGACAGGGCGGTGTGTGCATCGGGCGTTCATAGCGAACGTGCTAATTTTACGTAAGGTAGAAAATAAAGGGAGTTTGAAATGCGTTCTATTGGGATAATTTACATTGCAATTTCGAGCCTTATCTTACCTGGATGCGTTACAACACAGGCGGTTAAGAGCAATGGCACCGATATGGCCTTGGGCGAAACGGCCTATCTCGATGGCCCCCGGATCAAGCTTGTAAAGATACTTGAAGACAGTCGCTGCCCGATCAACGCACGCTGTATTCAGGCCGGTACTGTAAAAATACGGCTCCTCTGGTTACGCCCGGGTGGCAACCAATCCATTGATATTGCCTTGGGTGATGCAAAGCCAATGGCAGACGGCAAAATAAGCTTTGCTTCAATAACGCCTGGCCGATTGGCAGGTGGGCCAGAAATCAAACCCGGTGATTATCGTTTTACGTTCACATTTGCTGGCGGGCTATGACTGGTAGAGCATAAATAACCAAATAGGTTCTAAATGCCCCGAGGATGATCGCCAAGGCCCTAAGATTGACCCCTTGGCTACTGACCCGGCGGAGGCCATAAAATCGCTCTGTAATCGCGTCTATTCGCTGCCTTGATAAATGCTGACCAATTTATCAAGCATTGCCAATGCTTCCTCTCTAGGCCGCTGGAATGTATTGCGGCCAATAATAGATCCATTGCCGCCGCCGTCACGGATATCGCGCGCATCCTGATAGACTGCATCTGCGCCCTTGGCTGCGCCGCCGGAAAAAACGACTATACGCCGACCGTTGAAGCAGGACTTAACCATGTGAGCGACGCGCTTTGCTTGGGTGCTGCTGTCAAAACCTTCATAAGCCTTTTTGGCGTCAGCTTGCTCGATATGGTCGCTGGGCAGTTTGACCTTGATAATGTTTGCCCCGAGCAACGCCGCCATGTGCGCGGCATAGGCGCCTACGTCTAACGCCAATTCGCCCGATTTAGTCAGAATGCCGCCGCGTGGATAGGACCAAAGCACCGACGCAATCCCTAACGATTTTGCTTCCAATGACAGTTCACGGAACTGCTCCATCATTGCAAAGCAATCATCCGAACCCGGGTAAATTGTGAAACCAATCGCGGCACAACCAAGCCGGAGCGCGTCATCCACACTAGCCGTCACCGCCGAATTTGCGCCGGTTGCCCAGCTGTTAGAGCTGTTCATTTTCAGGATCGTCGGGATTTGCCCGGCAAAGGTATCCGCTCCAGCCTCGAGCATACCAAGAGGTGCAGCATATGCGTTCAATCCAGCATCAATCGCCATCTGGTAATGATAATGTGGATCATAGGCTGGCTCGTTCACTGAAAAGCTGCGCGCCGGGCCATGTTCAAAGCCTTGGTCAACGGGTAGGATAATCATCTTGCCCGTACCACCCAGACGCCCCTGCATCAGCATACGGTGCAAATTCGCTTTGACGCCAGCTGGCGTTGCTTCATATTTGTCTAGAATGGCTTTTACAGTTGCAGTCATGTCGGTCCTCATATTGTGCATACGTATGCGCTTTTAATCAAAAAAGAAGCAGCAGATATAGCCTGCCGCCGTTAAAAATTAGTGTATTTGAAGTGCTTCGACACCCGGCAACGCTTTGCCTTCCATCCATTCAAGGAAAGCCCCGCCGGCGGTCGAGATAAACGTAAAATCCTGCGTCACGCCAGCATGAGCGAGCGCCGCCACAGTATCGCCGCCGCCTGCCACCGAAATCAGCGAACCTTCTTTGGTAAGGGCTGCTGCTGTTCGGGCAAGAGCAACCGTTGCCGTGTCAAACGGTGACATCTCAAACGCACCCAATGGCCCGTTCCATACCAAAGTACGACAGTTCTTCAAGACATCGCTAAATGCCTCAGCTGCGGCAGGCCCGGCATCAAGGATCATCTCGTCCGCCGCAACTTCATGCACGTTTATTGTGCGAACCGGCGGATTAGCGCGGAATTCGCGTGACGTCACGACGTCATACGGCAGGTGCACAGTACAATTTGCCACGTCCGCTGCATCAAGGATAATGTTCGCCGTATCAGTCAGGTCATGCTCGCAAAGTGACTTGCCCACATCGATACCGCGTGCCGCCAAAAACGTATTGGCCATGCCGCCACCGATTATCAGATGATCGACCTTGGTAACCAGATGCTGCAACACGTCGAGCTTGGATGAAACCTTGGCTCCGCCAACAACGGCAGCCACAGGATGCTGCGGATTACCTAGTGCGGCTTCCAACGCCTTCAACTCGGCTTCCATCGAACGACCAGCATAAGCAGGCAGGACATGGGCGAGCGCCTCTGTCGTCACGTGCGCACGGTGTGCTGCCGAAAAAGCGTCATTAACGTAGAAATCACCATTTTCGGCAATTGCCTTGGCAAGTTCGATATCATTTGTTTCTTCACCGGGGAAGAAACGGCTGTTTTCCAGCACAGCAATGTCGCCATTGCCCAATATCCCGACCGACTGCGCCACAACCGGTCCTGCGATTTCAGGAACAAACATCACTTCACGGCCCAACACTTTGCCCAGCGTCTCGATAACCATCGAAAGCGACATCTCGCTATGTTTGGCACCCTTTGGTCGGCCAAAATGCGATAGAAGCAAGACCTTTGCGCCTTTATCGGCCAGTTCCAGCACTGTTGGCACTAATGCCTGTAAACGCGTGTGATCGGTAATCCGACCGTCAAACATCGGCACGTTTAAATCAACGCGCACCAATGCCCGCTTTCCGGCTATGTCGCCCAGATCATCAAGCGTCTTGAAGTACATTAGAGCAAGCCGCCCATAACGCCGGCTGTATCGACCATGCGATTGGAAAAGCCCCATTCATTGTCATACCAGCTCAGCACGCGAACAAGTTTTCCGTCGATCACTGCGGTTTCAAGGCTGTCAATGGTCGAGCTGGCCGGATTGTGATTATAATCAATCGAAACTAGCGGCTCGTCTGAATAGGCGAGGACGCCCTTAAGAGCGCCTTCGGAGGCCGCTTTCAAGAGTGCGTTCACCTCCTCGACGCTTGTGTCGCGCTTTGGCGTAAAGGTTAGGTCGACGATCGAGACATTGGGCGTGGGTACGCGGATCGCCGAACCGTCAAGCTTGCCTTTCAGTTCAGGCATAACCTCTCCCACGGCGCGCGCGGCACCGGTTGTTGTCGGGATCATCGACATCGCAGCAGCACGGGCGCGGCGCATATCATCGTGGATCTGGTCAAGTATCTTCTGGTCATTGGTATAGCTGTGGATCGTGGTCATCAAACCGCGTTCAATGCCGATTTCATCGTTCATCACTTTGGCAAGCGGTGCTAGACAGTTTGTGGTGCAGCTCGCGTTTGAGACGATCTTGTCATCTGACGTCAAGACGCCGTGATTGACCCCGAACACTACTGTTTTATCAACATTTTTACCCGGCGCTGAAATCAAAACGCGCTTGGCACCAGCGGCCAAATGCTTTTCCGCACTCGCCCGGTCAGTGAAAAATCCTGTACATTCGAGCGCAATGTCGATGCCGTTTGCAGCGTGCGGCAGGTTGGCTGGATCACGCTCAGCTGTCACATGAATACGCTTGCCATTGACGATGATGTCATTGCCGTCTGTTTCGACTGTACCGGGGAAAGCACCGTGTACGCTATCGCGTTTGAAAAGTAGCGCATTGGCTTTGGCTGGCGCGAGGTCATTGATGGCAACCAGTTCAAGGTCATGATCGCTGCGCTCAAGAATCGCACGGGCGACAAGGCGACCAATGCGGCCAAATCCGTTAATTGCTACTTTTACAGTCATATAATGCTCCTGATAGTCTAGCTAGTTTATAATTTGGCCAGTTTGGCGATGATTTGGGGAGTGATTTTATCCGCGGAAAATCCAAAATGCTCCATCAGGACTTTACCGGGGGCCGATGCGCCGAAACGGTCGATCCCGATGCGCAGGCCGCCTGTACCGGTGATTTCTGACCAGCCAAATGTTGTGCCTGCTTCAATAGAAACCCGCAATGTACCATCGTCACCCAAGATATCGGCTTGATAGGACGCATCCTGCGCTTGAAAACGCGATACACTTGGCATTGAAACAACATCCACGCCAACCCCCAAGGCTTCGAGTTGTGCCGCGACCTCAACGGCAAGTGACACCTCCGAACCCGTTGCGATTAGCACTACTTTGCGATTTCCTTGCGCTGAAACAATCTGGTAAGCTCCTTTGTCTGACAGATTAACGTCGACCGAGGTGCGGAGCATTGGCAAATCCTGACGCGATAGCGCCAAAACCGAAGGGCCATCCTTACGCGCCAGAGCCAGTTGCCAGCATTCAGCAACTTCAACCGCGTCGCAGGGCCGGAAAACCTCAAGATTAGGGATCATACGCAGACTTTGCAAATGCTCGATTGGCTGGTGCGTAGGGCCATCTTCGCCCTGTCCGATACTGTCGTGCGTCAACACATAGACAACACGGGCATTCTGCAGAGCCGAGAGGCGGATTGCGGGCCGCGCATAGTCCGAGAATATCAGGAATGTTCCGCCAAAAGGTATTACGCCGCCATGCAACGCCATCCCGTTCATCGCCGCAGCCATGCCAAGCTCCCTTATGCCGTAATAGACATAGCGGCCTGAATAATCATTCTTATCCAGTGGTTTGGTGAAAGAAGTTTTAGTATTATTTGAACCTGTCAAATCGGCCGAACCACCGATGAGTTCAGGAAACGCCTCGGTTAACGGACCAAGCGCCATCTCCGATGACTTACGCGTCGCTGCCTTTGGCTTGTCGGCTAACAACTGAGCCATATAGTCAGTCATTACGAAAGATGGATCGATATCACCAGCCATGCGGCGATTAAATTCTTCTTTTTTTGAATGCTTTGAAAGATTATTCTTCCATTGATTATGAAGTGCGCCACCCTTCACGCCGAAAGCTCGCCACGCCGCGACTATCTCGACAGGAACTTCAAACGGGGCGCTATTCCAATTCAGTTCCGTCCGCGTCAATGCAATCTCGTCATCGCCCAGTGGCGA
>JAYUPC010000110.1:0-3716 GCA_043760355.1 Sphingomonadales bacterium | reverse complement strand
GCATTGACCGGCGGGTCGTTTGGCACGATGGACCCTGAAACAAGTTCAGGGTGACGGTTGTTTTTGTCATCACCGAATTGCTTAAGAATATTCGCCGCGCGTTTATACCCGGCGAGCAAGTTCACGCCTTCATCCGTCCCGACAAAAGCCTGCAAAGCCTTCACCCGCGCAAGTAGGCGGACAAGGTCGTCCTCCCCGCCAAGCGCAAACACCGCATCGATCAGGTCATGCCGAACGCCTGCCTCGCGTTGCTGGACTTTGAGGCGGTCGGATAGAAAATTCACAACTAAGGGTCCGAAAGAGTATTTCGGAACTATCTCCATTTCTGCGAATGCTTCCGCCTGCTTCTGGTTATAAGCTGGTTGAAATCCAGGATGATTCGTGTCGACTTCGAAGAAGTACGTCCACAATGACGGACTGTACTGTCCCACGCCCAAAGGTGAGTATGCCGCACCCTGTGAGAAATCGATTTGGTACGCGTTCAACGCCGACCGATTAGTCTGCAATATCTGTTCAAACTGCGCGTCTGACGCCTTAAACAGAGGCAGCGATATGCGGTTTGAGTCCAAAATTGCATTGATCGCCAAGCCAGCTCGACGGAGTGCGAATGGATCTTTGGAGCCTGTCGGCGGATTGTTTACTGCTAAGAAAGACGTCAGCGTATCCAACTTATCCGCCAAACTCACCGCCACCGTCACCGGCGCGGTCGGCACATCATCGCCCTGCCCGACGGGCTTATAATGATCGCGGATCGCGTCCGCCACCGCGTCATCCTCGCCTTGCGCACGGGCGTAGTAGCCGCCCATGATACCTTGCAGTTCGGGGAATTCGCCGACCATGCCGGTGACGAGATCGGCCTTGCACAGGCGGGCGGCGCGTTCGGCTTGATTGGCAAACGACAACCCCTCCCCCCTTGCGGGGGAGGGAGTGAGACTTGGCGACGCAGGAGCCTTAGTCGTAGCGGGAGAGGGGGATGCGCCGTCCGATACCCCCTCTCCGCTGCGACTAGTCTCGTTCCTCGCCAAGTCTCGCTCCTCTCCCGCAAGGGGAGAGGATTTTACGATCCCCTCTTCAACCAACCAGCGCGCCAGCTTTGCCACACGCTCGACCTTATCCGTCACAGTCCCAAGTTTTTCATGAAACACAATCTGCGAAAGCTTGCTTGCCTGATCCTCAAGCTTGATCTTCTTGTCCTGCTCCCAAAAAAACTTCGCATCGGACAACCGCGCCGCGAGAACCTTCTCATTCCCCGCAACAATTGCCGCGCCGCCGTCATGCGCCGCGATATTAGCCGTGCAAACAAAAGCATTGGCAAGCCTACCGCCCACATCCTGACACACAAAATATTTCTGGTTCACCCGCGCCGTCAGCTGGATGACTTCTTCCGGCACATCCAGAAACGCCGGATCGAACCGCCCCAGCATCGGCACCGGCCATTCGGTCAGGCCGCTATTCTCATTCACCAACCCCTCATCAGAGACCAGCGTAAGTCCGGCTTCGCTCGCCACCCGCTCCGCACCTTCACGGATAATTGCCCGGCGTTCTTCCTGATCGAGGATCACATGTGCAGCGCGCAGCTTCATTGCATAGTCCGCTGCGTTACCGATGGTCACCTCTCCGCTGTGATGAAACCGGTGGCCCATGGTGGTCGAACCAGAGACAATTCCGTCAACTTCGGATGCGATTACATCGTCGCCTAATAAAGCAACAATTCCCTGCAAGGGCCGGACCCAGCGCAAACTCTCTGTGCTCAGCGACGCCGCACCCCAGCGCATCGATTTGGGCCAAGGAAAGGCGCGGATGATGGCGGGGATAGCATCGGCCAGAACATCCGCCGTCGCCCTGCCCGGTTTTTCAACCACCGCAAAATGCACGCCGTCACGCTCGATCAATTGGTCTTGCGTCAAACCCGTCTTGCGCAGGAAGCCTTCTAATGCTTGCGGCGGTGCGCCGACCTTTGGACCTTTGGTTTCCTCGCTCACCGCCTGTGTTTCCAACGTCAGACCGTATGCGATTAACGCCAACCGGCGCGGGGTGGCATAGGTTGCTATGTCGTCGGCCTTCAAACCGGCCTTGGCGAGTTCACCCTCAAACAAACGCTGCAAATTATGCCGTGCATCATCCTGCATCCGGGCCGGGATTTCTTCGGAGCGCAGTTCAAGGAGGAAGTCGGTCATAGCCGCGCTCCGTCATGCTGAACTTGTTTCAGCATCCATCGCGCAGCCAAGGCGGAGGCTAGATTAGGGATAGACCCTGAAACAAGTTCAGGGTGACGGTGGTGAAGACGAGCACCCATCACGCGCTCCACCCTGGAAACTTTGCCTGCCATACCGGCGTTTGTTTATCGATCCACGCGGCACAGCTGCCCTTTGCCAAGTCCCGCACCTGCCCCATATAGCTTGCGCGTTCCTGCACAGAAATCACACCGCGCGCTTGCAACAGGTTGAAGATATGGCTGGCCTTGATCGCCTGTTCATAGGCCGCGATCGGCACCGCTTTTTCAAGACACGCCTGACATTCCGCCACCGCATCCTTGAAATGCGCGAACAGCATGTCGGTATTGGCAACCTCAAAATTATACGTGCTGTGCTGACGTTCCTGTTCCAGAAACACGTCGCCGTACGTTACGCCTGCGTTGTTATACGCAAGCTGGAAAATACTATCCTTGTTCTGGGTATACATCGCCAGCCGCTCCAAGCCGTAGGTCAATTCCCCCGCGACCGGCTTACAATCAAAGCCGCCCATTTGTTGAAAATACGTGAACTGTGACACTTCCATACCGTCACACCACACTTCCCAACCAAGCCCCCATGCGCCAAGCGTCGGGCTTTCCCAGTCATCCTCGACAAAGCGGATATCGTGGAGCAGAGGGTCTATACCAATCGCGGCAAGGCTGCCCAGATAGAGTTCCTGTAATTGTGGCGGCGATGGTTTAAGGATAACCTGATACTGGTAATAATGGCCAAGGCGGTTCGGGTTTTCACCGTAACGCCCGTCGGTTGGCCTGCGGCAAGGTTGGACAAAGGCCGCATTCCATGGCTCCGGCCCAAGCGCGCGCAGGGTGGTTGCTGTATGGAATGTCCCTGCACCCATTTCCAGATCATAGGGTTGCAACACCACACAACCTTGCTCTCCCCAATATGCATGGAGGCGCAGGATCATGTCCTGAAAGCTAAGCGGTTGTGGATCGCCGGTCATCGCCAAAGCCCTTGGCGGATGAACGCTGCTAAATCAAGGCTGACAAAACTCATGAGTGCGATTTACTGGCTTGACGGCAGACAAAAAAATCATCTTATTGCTGTGATGATAAAATCAACTTTCAAAACCTTATTCGCGGTGTCGACGCTTTGCCTGTTTAGCATTCCTGCCATGGCACAAGATAATCAGCTACTGCCCGCTCCTATTTCACCCGCCACCGCGCCCCAAACCGTCGATGCAGACCCGGCCCTTTGGGTGGTGAAGGATGCCGATACGACCATCTACCTGTTTGGTACCGTCCATATCCTCAAACCCGGCCTCAGCTGGTTTGATGAGGCAGTGAAGCAATCCTTTGATAAATCTGATCGACTTGTTCTTGAAATAGTTGAGCCGTCGGCGGCCCAAACACAGTCGGCTTTTATCACATATGCAATGGACCAAAGCGGGAAGACGCTGCGTTCCAAAATGAACGATAAAGACAAGGCAACCTATGAAAAAGCGATGCAAGGCGTGGGTAT
>JAYUPC010000109.1:0-3723 GCA_043760355.1 Sphingomonadales bacterium | reverse complement strand
AGATGTGCCGAGGTCTTGGCCACTCCGTAAGGGCTACAGGGTCTGAAGGGTACATCTTCGTTGGCGGGCACTCCGCCTAGATCGCCGAAACACTCGCTTGAGCTCGCGTGATAAAGCCGCGCATCACAAGCGCGCAGGCGCATCGCTTCGAGTAGGTTGAGGGTGCCGAAGACAATGGATTCGAGAGTTTCCACTGGCAACTCGAACGACAGACCGACCGAGCTCTGGGCAGCCAAGGCATAAATTTCATCAGGTTGCGACCATTCGATTGCTTGAAATACACTGCGAAAGTCGGTTGGCGCCATCGATATCAATTCGACCCGGTCGCGGATTCCCAGCCTCAGCAAATTACTGAAACTTGCATTCGCAACGTCGCGCGAAGTGCCGAACACACTGTATCCCTTCGCCAACAGCAATTCGGCGAGATAGGCGCCATCTTGGCCACCGATCCCGCAAATCAATGCATTTTTCATAGCCTAGGCCAACTCCCAATAGCAGGCGGCGGTTGCTGCTGCCGTGCGATCCCATGAAAAATCCGCGAGCCGAGCCTTGCCAGCGGTCCGCAATTCGGCAGTGCGTTCAACCGAATAGACCACGGATTCAATTGCGATACGTAGCGTTTCAGACGATCCGTCGGTTGAATATTCTGCTGCTCCGCCGCAGACTTCGGGAACAGAACTCCTGTCGACCCCGATCACCGGGCAATTGGCGGACATCGCCTCGAGCGGGGGGATGCCGAACCCTTCGTATAGCGAGGGGTACACAAAAGCCGCTGCACCAGAATAGAGGCTGTTGAGACCGGCGTCATCAGCTTGCACTAACCGCACCTTGTGCTCAAGGCCGTGGCCTGCAATCACTTCAGCCTCGTTTTGGGTGAACGGAGCAGTCCCAACACTCACTAGATCAAAATCCAAGGGCAATCTCCGCGAACGAGCATAAGCGTCAAGCAGGGCTGCGAAATTCTTGTAGCCTCCCCTCGCTCCGACATGGAGTAGATAGGGCCGGGTGCTGGCAATGTCGGGCGCAGCGCCGCCAGAAAGCTGCTCGTCGAAGCCCAGCAAAGTGACCGATGTTCGCGCCTCCGCTTCGGGGAAAAAATGCAGCAGATCTCGGCGGGTGCTTTCAGAAATGCAGAGGATCCGGTCCGCCCTGGCAATTGCCGCTGCCTTATACAGGCTGGTATGCGGGTCCTGCATGGTTGCGGGAAACAGCTCATGGATCATATCATAGACGGTCAAGACGATCGCGGTTCCACGAGGTGCAAGTCGCCGTGGGCCAAAATAGGTTTCGTGGACAATCCGCGCCCCATGCGCCCTTGCCAGCGGAGCAGCCACTGTATCATCGAGCATCATCGCCAGCCGCCGGTTGCCGCGAAAACGCGGTATGCGCCATCCCCAGACCAGCGAGGATGGCAGTTCCCCGATATATGCGTTCTGATGCAACGGGGCGATAATCCGCGCATCGCAGCCATGTGACGCCATAAGTGGTGCAATCCCCGCAAAATAGCGTGATATCCCGCCATGAGTCTGGGAGGCGAAAATGCGATGGTCGAACACCGTCCGCAGCCGAAGATCGCTCATGCCGGATGCCTCGCTTCGATCCGCTCAAGTGCATGGTAGATGGCATAACCCAGAAACGGGATGGCCAGTAGGCTGTAGGGCACGATGATTCCGAACATTGCTCCCGGCAAGCCATAGACTTGTACCCACCAGATCCGCAGAATGACCGTGGCAATCGCAGTGGTAACGGCAAACATCGCCTGAATCGCGATTTCGTTCACCCCGTTAAGGAACATAGCGATGGAGTTGCCGGCTGCTTCAATCACCTTCCAGGTTCCCAAAGCCGCAATAAGTGCAAAAGGCGGCGCAACAGCATCTCCGACCCACCAGTAGATCAACGTGGGACCAAGCAGAACGAATATCACCGCAAGAACCAGGGCAATAGTCACCGCTACCACCAGCGAGCGCCAAAAGGTGCGCCGAACCCAAGCGATATCACCGCGTGCCGCCGCTTCGCCATACGCTGGCCACAGCGGTGTCAGCACCAACGAGAGTATCACTCCAACCATAGCAAACATTCGATCCGGAATCGCGAAAGTCGCTACTGCCTCTGAGCCGAGCAACTGGGCGATAATAATTGCATTCGACTGGAACATGACCGCTGCGCAGATCTGCAGGATCAGGAACAATGCCCCCCCTGATGCGAGTTTACGCATGGCCTGGCCATCGATCAGGGCTATTCGGGGCCGCAGATCGGGGCGGCGCAAAACAAAAAAGTGGAACATGTTGATCATCGCCACAACAACTGGCGTGCCGGCGAGAGCCAACACCAGCCAGGGCAGGGATGCTTCAAGATGGGTGGCAACCACGAGTGCTGCAAGGGCCGCGACATTCCCAGCGCTTTGCCAAAGACTCGCCAAGAATCCTTCCTGTAGCCCAAGCTGGATCCGGTAGATCAGAGTGAGTGGCGTGGTAAGAGCGAGAACCGTAAAGAACACGGCTGAGGATGGTCCCGCTTCGGCGACGGCAAGCGGGGTTGTAACGTTGAAGAGCTGTGACCAAGGCACCGGTCCATAAGCAAGAAGCAGGAATGCCAGCATAATGGCGGCAACTCCCGACATTGCTGCATAAGCTGATGCTATCTGCCGCTTGAGCTCGGAATCATCGGCCTTTCCAGAGCTGTGTGCTACAGCCGTCAATACGCTATTGCCGATTCCAAAGTCGGTGAAGCTCAGCAGCATGGTGAATGCGCTTAACGTCATCCACATGCCGTATCGCTCGACGCCAAGATAATGGAGGGTCAATGGAATCGAGACCAGGGCGGTCAGGATACTGATGCCTCGAGCGAATGCGGAGGTCAGCGCCGTCAAAGTGATTGCGCGGTGGCGCGCTTGAGACCGACCATCCTCTGTCGAGCGATCGGGAGGGAGCAACAATTCGCGAACGCGGGCGGCAAGTCTCATCAGGCGCCCTTACGCATGCCCTGAATGCGCTTCAGCATGGCCAGGCTATCTTGTTGAACAAGCGAATTCGGTCGCCTTAGCCGCGCAAGGAGGCGGGCTGGACGACTTAGACTCCGCCGAAAAGTTGCTTCGCTCAGATCGGTCCGCGTGAGCATGTGTAAGGCACCGTCGCTAAGAAACCGCAAACCAAGTCGGTTGCCGAGTACTTCAAAGCTCCGTCTCGTGAAGAACGAGATATGCTGTCCTTCGTCGCGGGCATAATACCACCAATCAAGCGCGGGCGGATCGCCGTTGAACAGTACGGTGGTGAAGATCAGACTGTCCGATCTGCCGGCCCCGAGCGCTTGTTCGACGAATTCGAGAGGCTGCTCGACATGTTCAAGAACTTCAAAAGCAGTAACCGCAGTGCACGGGCCTGCCTCAAAGTCATATTCGAAACCACGCGCCAGTTCATTGCTGGCATAACGATCCAACCAGCGGAAATCAAAGCCGCGATCACGCATCAGGCGCACCAACACACCCAGACCGCCTCCATAATCGAGGTATGGACCCTTGCCGCCTATCCGGGGGAGCAGGGAAGCCAGCCGGTCAGCTACCGTGATATTACGCGTCAGGATACCGGTATCGGCCAAACAGATCGCGCGGTCATACGCTTCATCCAGCCAATCCGGAGTGCGCACTTGCAGCAACTGACAATCGGGGCATTGATCGTAAGTCCCAGCATACTTGCCGAGGAACAGAGAGGTAAACCGTTCAGCCAT
>JAYUPC010000108.1:0-32786 GCA_043760355.1 Sphingomonadales bacterium | reverse complement strand
CCAACACACTCCGCGATTTGGAGGCGGAAGATTGGAACCCGACAGCTGAAACATTGCGCAAATTGGAGACGTTCCTGTTCGACAACGATGATACACCTGCACTTGTCCCGATTGAGGAGATTATTGAAGAAGCGCGCAATGGCCGGATGTACATATTGGTCGATGATGAAGACAGGGAGAATGAAGGTGATCTGATTATCCCCGCGCAAATGGCGACGCCCGATGCGATTAATTTTATGGCAACGCACGGGCGCGGCTTGATCTGTCTTACGCTGACCAAATCGCGCGTAGAGCAATTGGGCCTCGACCTGATGAGTCGCGCCAATGGCACAAGGCATGAGACCGCGTTTACAACTTCGATTGAGGCACTTGAAGGCGTGACGACCGGGATCAGCGCAGGTGACCGGGCGCGCACGGTATCGGTTGCTATCGACGCGTCCAAAGGCCGTGATGATATCGTAACGCCGGGCCATGTATTTCCGCTTATCGCCAAGGACGGCGGGGTTTTAGTCCGGGCTGGGCATACAGAGGCAGGCGTTGATATATCGCGTTTGGCGGGCCTAAATCCATCCAGCGTCATTTGCGAGATTATGAAGGATGACGGCACTATGGCGCGGATGGACGACCTTGTCGCCTTTGCCCGTCTGCATAATTTGAAAATGGGTACGATCCGCGACCTGATCGAATATCGCCGCAAGCATGACCATTTGGTCGAATGCGTAAACGAAGCGCCGTTCACATCAGATTATGGCGGCGAATGGACCGCAAAAACCTATCGTAACAAGGTCGATGGCACGATCAATATTGCCCTGCAAAAGGGACGGATTGTTGAAAGCGAACCAACTTTGGTGCGGATGCACGGCATGTCGATATTTTCCGATATATTGGGTCAGCCCGGCCCCCGTAAACGCACACTGCAACGCGCCATGATCGAAATTGGTAAGGTTGGAACAGGCGTCATCGTATTGCTTATGCCCGACCGTGCAGATGTAATGTCAGCAACGGCAGGCAGCAAGCCCGATATGGACCTGCGTAGCTATGGCATTGGCGCACAGATATTATCCGACCTTGGCATTCATGACATGACCCTACTCACCAATTCCCACCGCAATGTTATCGGTCTTGATGGCTACGGCATCAACATAGTGGGTGAACGCCCTATTCCGGAGGCTTAAATCCATGGCTAAATTTCTTATCGTTGAAGCACGTTTTTACGGTGCTCTGAACGACATGCTTATCGCGGGAGCAAAGGCTGCGCTCAAAGCAAAGGGGCACGAATTTGAGGTTATCACTGTTCCGGGTGCACTTGAAATCCCCGGGACAATTGCAATGGCCGCAGAGAGCCAGGGCTATGACGGCTTTGTTGCCATCGGCGTCGTCATCCGCGGCGAGACTTATCATTTTGAAATCGTCGCTGGTGAAAGCGCGCGAGCGATTATGGCGCTGACGATGGACGGTATCGCGATTGGCAACGGGATACTTACCGTCGAGAACGAAGCGCAGGCACTGGTGCGTGCTGACCCGGCGCAAAAGAATAAGGGCGGTGAGGCTGCGGTTGCGGCGATGCGATTGCTGGAGTTATCCGAAAAATTCGTTTAAAGCCGAAATTATGGCAGGCAGATATTTCGACGAATGGCAAGTGGGTGACCGTATCGTCCATGAAATCCGGCGCACGGTGACCGAGACCGACAATCTGTTGTTCAGTGTAATGACGCACAACCCGCAACCTTTGCACATTGACGCGGAGGCGGCAAAGGCGAGCGAGTTCGGCCAGATTTTGGTCAATGGCACCTTTACATTTTCGTTGATGGTCGGGTTGTCGGTGGGTGATACGACGTTGGGTACATTGGTTGCCAATCTGGGATATGATAAACTTGTCATGCCAAAGCCGGTGTTTCTTGGTGATACTTTATATGCCGAAACCGAAGTCGTTGCGCTGAAAGAAAGTAAGTCTCGTCCTAATGCAGGCGTGGTCACTTTTCTTCATCGCTGCGTAAACCAGCGCGGAGAGGTTGTGTGCCAGTGTGAACGTGCGGCATTGATTAAAAAGGCGCCGCAGTATGATTGATATCACAATAAATCCTCCCCGGAACGGGGAGGTGGCAGCGCAGCTGACGGAGGGGGCCCAGCTTTCCGCAAGCTCAACCATCTCCGATAGCGGGACCCCTCCGCCTTCTCAAGAGGGCACCTCCCCGTTCCGGGGAGGATTTAAAAAATGAAACTCCGCTCGCTCCTTTTTGTCCCCGGTGACAGACCGGACCGCTTTGCCAAGGCGGCGGCATCAGGGGCGGATGCGATCATCATTGATCTGGAGGACTCGGTCGCGCTGGAGCGTAAGCCTATGGCGCGTGAGGCTGCGGCGGAATGGCTATCGGGAGACAGGGCAGGGATCACGACCTTAGTGCGAGTCAATCCGCAGGACAGCCATATGGCGCATGATGATCTGGCCTCGATATTGCCCTATTTGCCCGATGCGATTGTCCTGCCCAAGGCGGAAGGCGCACGTTCGGTAAATTGGCTGCGCGCCGAGGCGGCGGCTGTGGCGGACAGTCAAGACGGCGAAGCGCCCCCGATCCTGCCCATTGCCACCGAAACGCCGGGGGCGGTTTTTGAACTAGGCACTTTGCGCGATGTGTCAGCATATCTGGCCGGGGTCAGCTGGGGTGCGGAGGATTTGCCCGCCGCAGTCGGGGCAACAACATCGCGTGAAGCCGACGGCACCTATACTGCACCTTACGAGATGGTTCGTGCGCTAACCTTGTTTGCCGCACATGCTGCCGGAGTAGCAGCTATCGATACGGTGTTTCCAGCGATCAACGATGAAGCGGGTCTCGCCGCCTATGTTGCACGCGCCGCACGGGACGGTTTTACCGGAATGCTGGCGATCCATCCCGCCCAAGTTGCGGTTATCAATGCCGGATTTACACCCACAACAGAACAAGTTGCGCAGGCACAATCAGTGGTGGATGCTTTTGCTGCAAATCCGGGCGCAGGCGTGCTTCAGGTCGACGGCAAAATGATTGATGCGCCACATTTGAAGGCGGCGATGGCGGTTTTGGCGCGGGGTTAGGGGCGGCATTTACGCCGCCCTATTGTTCAAAAAAGCGGGTTGCGATCAAGCAGCCAACTTCCTCAGCACGTAATGCAAAATTCCGCCATTGTTGAAATATTCAACCTCATTTGCGGTATCGATGCGGCATAGGGTGTTGAAGGTGAAGGTTGAGCCATCCTTGCGGGTGACATGCACTTCAACGGTTTGGCGCGGTTCGAGCGTTGCTACACCCGTGATCGTAAAGCTGTCATCGCCAGTTAGGCCAAGCGTCTCGCGGCTTTCGCCTTCTATGAATTGCAATGGCAATACGCCCATCCCGACCAGGTTGCTGCGGTGGATGCGTTCGAAGCTCTCGACAAGTACTGCGCGTACACCCAAGAGGTTTGTTCCCTTAGCTGCCCAGTCGCGGCTGGATCCGGTGCCGTATTCCTTACCCGCAACTACGATCAACGGCGTGCCATTGACTTTGTGCTTCATCGCCGCTTCATAAATAGGCATGACTTCGCCGTCATAGCTGCTCATGCCACCTTCAATACCGGGGACCATTTCGTTTTTGATGCGGATGTTGGCAAATGTACCGCGCATCATAACTTCATGATGGCCGCGGCGTGCGCCGTAACTGTTGAAATCGGCCTTTGATACCTGATGCTCCATCAGCCATGTGCCTGCCGGGCTATCCGCCTTGATTGAACCAGCAGGAGAAATATGATCGGTTGTGATCGAATCGCCAAGGATCGCCAATGGCCGTGCGCCGATAATGTCTTCCACGGCGTCGGGGGTCATGCTCATCCCTTCAAAATAGGGCGGATTGGCCACATAGGTCGATCCCGCGCGCCACTTATACGTCGCTGAACCTTCGACCTGAATCTTCTGCCAATGTTCGTCACCTTCATAGACACGGGCATAACGCGCCGTGAACATGGAACGGTCGATATTGGCGGTCATGACATCATGTACCTCTTGATTAGTAGGCCAGATATCCTTCAAATACACATCGGTCCCATCGGTCGCCTGACCAATCGGTGTCGCGACAAAGTCCGTCGTCACTGTACCTTTGAGCGCGTACGCAACAACCAATGGCGGGGAGGCGAGGAAATTAGCGCGGACATCGGGGGAGACGCGGCCTTCAAAGTTGCGGTTGCCCGATATGACCGAGGCCGCAACAATATCATTACCGTTAATCGCCTTGCTAATCGGTTCAGCCAGCGGCCCTGAATTACCGATGCATGTGGTACAGCCATAACCGACAAGATTGAAGCCAATCGCGTCCAGATCGGCGGTCAACCCGGCGCGGTCGAGATAGTCGGTGACAACCTGTGATCCGGGTGCCAGCGACGTCTTAACCCAAGGCTTTGGCTTCAAACCGAAAGCATTTGCTTTACGCGCCACCAATCCCGCCGCAACTAAGACGCTCGGGTTCGATGTATTCGTGCACGACGTAATCGCCGCGATCACTACATCGCCGTCGCCAATGTCATGCGATTTGCCTTCAACTGAAACACGTTTTGCGCCGTCATGTTTGTACACGCTTTCCAGATCAGCGTTAAACACATCGTCAACCTCCGTCAGAATCACTTTGTCCTGAGGGCGTTTTGGTCCAGCCAAAGACGGCACTACCGTTGCCATATCGAGCGACAATGTATCTGTGAAAACAGGGTCTGCCATGTCTGCATAAGCCCACAATCCCTGTTCCTTTGCATAGGCCTCAACCAGCGTAATTTGATCCTCATCGCGTCCTGTCAGACGAAGATAATCGAGCGTCTTGTCATCAATGCCAAAGAACCCGCACGTTGCGCCGTATTCAGGAGCCATATTGGCCAGCGTTGCGCGGTCGGCGAGCGAAAGCGAAGCCAGCCCGGGGCCGTAATATTCGACAAAGCGCCCGACCACACCCTTGGCGCGCAGCATCTGTGTTGCAGTCAGCACCAGATCGGTCGCGGTCACACCCTCTGCCAGCGCACCGGTTAGTTTGAATCCTACGACCTCTGGAATAAGCATCGAAACCGGTTGCCCCAGCATGGCTGCCTCGGCCTCAATCCCGCCGACGCCCCAACCGAGCACGCCCAGCCCGTTAATCATCGTCGTATGGCTGTCTGTACCCACACACGTATCGGGATAGGCAATCGTCGTCCCATCGGGTGCAACGCTCGTCCACACGGCTTGGGCAATATGTTCCAGATTAACCTGATGACAAATGCCAGTTCCGGGAGGAACCGCCTTAAAATTATCAAGGCTTTTGCTGCCCCATTTCAAGAAGTCATAGCGTTCGGCATTACGGTGATATTCAATCTCGACATTCTGTTCCGCCGCCTTTGGATGGCCGAATTCATCGACCATGACCGAGTGATCGATCACCAGATGTACGGGAACAAGCGGATTGATCTTCGCTGGATCAGCGTTTAGCGCCGTCATCGCATCGCGCATCGCGGCGAGATCAACGACGCATGGAACGCCGGTAAAATCCTGCAACAACACCCGCGCCGGGCGGTATTGAATCTCGCGGGTTGATTTGGGGTCATTCTGCCAATCAACGAGAGCCTGCGCATCGTCAGTGGAAACGGTAAACCCGCCATCTTCAAAACGGAGCAGATTTTCGAGCAATACCTTCATCGAAAAGGGAAGGCGCGACACGTCCCCCAATTTCGCCGCAGCTTTTTTGAGTGAGTAGAAACTGACCGTCTTGCCGCCAGCGGTCATCGTATCGCGGGTTCCCAGTGTGTCGTGTCCGATGGCAGTCATAATGTAACCCTTATAATATGGGCTTTGCGCTGGTTGGGGACCGGGTCAGTCCGGTAACCGCGAACCGGCATCAAAGCAGGAGATTCGGCTATGCTTCGCGCTTAGCGTGGATGGGGCAGGGGTGCAAGGTGGGGCGGGGAAAATCCTCGCTCTGTTAGGGAAGAAAAGGATTTGGCTCACGCGGTGGCGCGGAGATAAGGAGAAGGGGGAGAGAAACAATCCCTCTCTTGACGGGAGAGGACTTGTAACGGTTTGGTTCTGGTCACTTGAGATTATATACCTCACTCAAGGATACGGATCATGTCGATCAAGCATGCAGAAGATTTCAAGTTAGAAGCGGTCAGGATTGCATTGAGCAGCAGTTTGTCGAAACGCTTGCTAATTTTGTTTTACTACAGCCTGTGATAACAACACCCTTACCCCTCACTCAGCACCCACGTCACCTCCTCTAACGTCCCCCTTACCCTTAACAACTGATCCTTCCCGAACACGATCAGGCATTCGTCGTCCTTGTTATCGGCAGCTCTTACGAACTGGACAATTTCGGGGTTGACGGAGATTTTTTGGCCGCGGGTGTCGGTCATCGTGACGAAGGGGATCAATTGCGGGTTCCTTTGTTTGGGCGCGGTGCTTTGGTGTGGTCGGCGTGCGGGTAAGACCCTCACTTTATCCCCTCCAGCAAATCTCCGATCTTACCAAACATCTCGTCAATATGCGCCTTTTCGAGTATTAGCGGCGGGGACAGCGCGATTATGTCGCCGGTGGCGCGCACGAGTAACCCGTTGTCAAAGCAGGCATGGAACAGCTCCATTGCGCGTTTGGTGGGCGCACCTTCGCGGGGGCTAAGTTCTATCCCGGCGATCAGGCCGATATTGCGAACGTCGATGACATGAGGTTTACCGCGCAACGAATGTGCAGCATCGGCCCAATAGGCGCTGAGTTCCTCGGCACGTTCAAACAATCCGTCGCGTTTGTATAGGTCGAGCGAGGCGATGGCCGCCGCACTGGCGACAGGGTGGCCGCTATAGGTGTAGCCGTGGAATAGCTCGATTCCGTCGGCTGCGCCCTCGACCACGTCATCGTGGATCTGGCGGCTGACGGCGACGGCACCCATCGGCACGGTGGCGTTGGTCAGGCCCTTTGCCATGGTGATGATGTCTGGCGTGACGCCCCAATGTTCGGCTGCTGTGGCGCCGCCAATGCGGCCAAAGGCGCTGATAACCTCGTCGAAGATCAGGATGATGCCGTGTTTGGTGCAGATATCGCGCAGACGTTTAAGATACCCGATCGGCGGCACGAGTACGCCAGTGGAACCCGCGACCGGCTCGACAATTACCGCAGCGATGGTTTCTGCGCCGTGCAGGGTTACGATGCGTTCGAGTTCATCGGCCAACTCTGCGCCGTGCAGTGGAAAGCCCCTGGAATACGCATTGCGGGCCATGTCATGCGTATGTGGCATGTGATCGACGCCGGGCAAACCCTGCCACACGCGGCGATTGTTGACGATGCCGCCAACGCTAATCCCGCCAAAGCCGGTGCCGTGATAGCCACGCTCGCGACCGATCAGCCGGGTGCGGGTTCCTTGCCCCCGGGCGCGCTGCGTGGCAAGTGCGATCTTGAGCGCTGTGTCGACCGATTCACTGCCTGAATTGGTGAAGAATATCCGGTCCAGCCCCTTGGGCATAATCGCGGCCAAACGGCTGGCGAGTTCAAAGGCAAGCGGGTGGGCAAGCTGGAATGTCGGACCGAAATCCATTTCGCCGGCGGTCTTGGCAATCGCGGCGGTAATCTCTTCGCGGCAATGACCGGCGTTTGAACACCACAGGCCCGCCGTGCCGTCTAGAATGCTGTTTCCGGCAGCATCCTTATAATGCATATCTTTGGCAGCGACCAATTGACGGGGATGCGCTTTATACGCACGGTTGGCGGTGAAGGGCATCCAGAAGGCGGCAAGCGGATCGTTTTCTATCATATAACCCCTATGAACCAAATTGATTGTCCTCCGCAAGAGGTCGTAGAACTGTGTTCGATTTGTCACATCGCCTAAAAAGGACAAGGTAGATGACACAAAATTGCTTGATTGTGCCAAGCTTTGATGTTTGTGTGTTTTTTGCACAATAAAGCGTCGGTAAATATAAAATAAACCAATGCACTGTCATTAGATTTAGCGGGAAGAGAACAACTCTACTGTAGGCGGTACCGTTAAGTACCGCGGACAGGCTAAATACAGATGCCTAAGAAGGGGTAATATTATGCGTAAGCAACTAATTAAGTCAGCCGTAATCGGCATAGCCATGAGCGCGATGACACTGTCGATGCCAGCTTTTGCACAGGATGCAGATGCAGCAGTTGAAGAAGAAACCAAGCCCATTACCATAACAGGCGGTATTGCTGTTGTTTCCGATTACCGTTTTCGGGGTGTTTCATTATCAGACAAGGAATTCGCAGTTCAGCCAACGATCACGGTAACTGCTGATAACGGCGCATATATTGGCCTTTGGGCTTCAAACGTAGCCGAAAATCCCGGCGATGATGCTGAGCTTGATATTTATGCAGGTTATGCTGGTGGCGATACGATCACTTACGATATCGGCGCGACTTATTATGTATATCCTGGTGTTTCTTCATTCAACTATGTTGAATTCACGGGTAAGACAGGAACGACCGTTGGTCCTGCTACGCTTGGCTTGCAAGTAAGCTATGTCCCCAATCAAGGTCCGGAAACCGCGTTTACCGATAATCTGTATCTGGGTGCAAATGCCAGTGTTGGAGTGCCAGGAACTCCACTTACGGCATCGGCGTCGATCGGTCGTGAAAACGGATCCTTTGGCGCAAAGAAGATCGATTGGTCACTTGGCCTTGCGGCAACGGTCGGCGGCTTTACGCTTGGCGCATCCTATGTCGACACCAACCGCTTTGTTGGTGGCCTTGGTAAGGCAGGGGCTGTGTTCTCGGTAAGCTATGGTTTCTGATCCAAAGCATCTGATTTAGAGTATAATGTGCGCGGGGTGGCTTGACCTTTTCAAGCCGCTCTGCGCACATTGCGCTTCATGAGTATAAATCTCGCCAGCTGGATTGCCGAACACAAGATCGATGAGGTTGAGTGTATTGTCCCCGATATTAACGGAGTACAGCGCGGCAAAGTGCTTCCTGCCAAGAAATTCCTGTCCTCGGTCCGTGACAAATCGCTGCGTATTCCTGGTAGCGTGTTTATCTGTACCATTGATGGCCATTATCCAGAAGACATCGATGATGTGTGGGACCGCGATCCTGACAAGATACTAATTGCTGATGCTGATACCATTTGTATTGCGCCGGGTTTCAAATCGCCGACCGCGTTTGTCATTGCCGACGTATATAATGGCGACGGTAGCGTCGTTGACATTGCGCCACGTGCGATCCTGAAAAAAGTAATCTCGCTTTATGAAGCAAGGGGGTGGAAGCCGATTATCGCGCCTGAGGTCGAGTTTTACCTCGTGTCGCAAAATGCCGATCCCGATTTTCCGCTAACTCCGCCAACCGGGCAATCAGGACGCAGTGAGACCGCAAGCCAGCCTTATGGTCTAGAAGCGATGAATGAGTATGAGGATATCATCGATCACATCTATGATGACTGTGAATTAATGGGTCTCGATATCGATACGATGATTCATGAAATGGGTGCAGCGCAGCTGGAGGTGAACTTCATCCACGGTGATCCTCTGAAACTGGCGGACTCGGTGTTCCTGTTCAAGCGCGTAGTGCGCAATGTGGCGCGGCAACACGGTGTATATGCCACATTTATGGCAAACCCGATGGCTGGACAGCCGGGCAGTGCGATGCATATCCACCAGTCGGTCGTCGATGCCGAAACCGGCAAGAACCTGTTTTCCAACGCCAATGGTCGCGATAGCGCGCTGTTCCGCAGCTTTATCGCAGGGCTGGTCAAATTCATGCCGCAAATATCACCGCTCTGGGCACCCAATGTGAACAGTTTCAGGCGGATGCGCCCTGACAGTGCGGCCCCAATCAATGTGCAATGGGGGGAGGATAACCGGTCCTGCGGGTTCCGAGTGCCAATCGCGGACAAGGCCAATCGCCGGGTTGAAAACCGATTGCCGGGGGCTGATTCAAATCCGTACCTTGCCATCGCGGCATCGCTCGTTTGTGGTTATATCGGCATGGTCGACAGGATGATCCCGGCCAAGGCAATTACCGGCAGCGCCTATAACCGCGCACGCACTTTGCCGCGCACATTGGAAGCAGCGCTTGACCGGTTTAGTTCTTGTAAACAGGTGCGTAACTTGCTTGGTGAAGACTTTTTTGAGATATTCTTTGCGATCAAGGATCATGAGCTTTTCAATTACCAGTCGGTGGTGAGCAGCTGGGAACGCGAGCATTTGCTGCTGAGGGTGTAGTGATTAGCTGAGCCATTCGCTCGACACTTCGTCATCCTGAACTTGTTTCAGCATCCATCGTGCAGCCAAGGCGGAGTCTAAATTAGAGATGGACCCTGAAACAAGTTCAGGGTGACGGAGAAAGTGCATCGTGACTGACCCACTCAACAACAGCTATTACGCCGCAACGGTCAATGCGTGGAGGCCGTCACCCGTTGAACCAAAAGAGGCATATGACGTTGCGGTCATCGGCGGCGGATTTACTGGATTATCTGCTGCATTGGCTTGCGCAGAAAAGGGGCTGAAGGTTGTCTTGCTGGAGGCAAAAACCATCGGCTTTGGCGCATCGGGCCGTAATGGCGGGCAACTGATCCCCGGGCTTCGCTGGTCGATGCAAGAGATTGATGCAGAGTTTGGTCGCGAACGAGCTCAGGCTATTTTCAATCTGGCGTGGAGTGCGGTGGACCGGGTCAACACCCGCATAAAGCAGCATGATATCGCGTGCGACCTGAAATCCGGGCATTTGGAGGCCGCGTACAAACCAGCGCATTTTGTCGATATGCAGCGCGAAGCGGAGTTTTTAGACCGGGAATTCGGTTGGAACTCTATTGATGTGGTGCAACCTGAAGATATGGGGAAGCATATCAACGGCGGCAATTATTATGGCGGGATTTATGACCGCAAAGGCGGGCATTTCCATCCGCTGAATTATGCACTCGGCCTCGCTAAGGCAGCAGTGGATGCGGGTGTAACTATTCTGGAAGATAGCCGGGTTGATCGAATTTTAGAGAGCGGCGGCCTAGTGATATCGGTCAAGGACGCGACAATAAAAGCCACTTATATCGTCAACGCCACAGATACATGGATGGGTGATCTGGACCCCGGCCTTGGCCGCTACACGGTGCCGATCATGAACTATAATATTGCAACGCATGTTCTGGACAATGCTGGAGAGCTTCTACCGAGCGATGCGGCGGTTGCCGATAGTAGGTTTGTTCTGAATTATTTTCGGTTAAGCGCTGATAAAAGACTAATATTCGGTGGCGGTGAAAAATATGTGCAGCGTCCCCCTACTGATATTGCGGGTTTTGTACGCAAACATATGACGCAGGTTTTCCCAAGCCTGTCTGATACGAAAATACAGTATCAATGGGGAGGTACAATCGGTGCGACGATGAACCGGTTGCCGCATCTGGGGCGCAAAGGGAATGTTTTTTACGCGCACGGTTTTTCTGGTCACGGCGCCTTGGTAACGACGCTTGCTGGTGAAGTAATTGCCGAAGCTGTGGCAGGAACGGCATCGCGATTTGATGTGTTTGCAAATCTCCCGCACCGGCCCTTTCCCGGCGGCAAGTTACTCGCCAGGCCGCTCGCGACATTGGGCTTGATGTGGTTTGCGATGCGGGATCGGTTGTGATCGATAGTGCTGCGATATCGGCCTTGCATATACGTGAGGAAGCGCGGTTTATTGCTGCCAATCCTAAATCGCAAGCTGCGGCATCACAGCATTGGTTTCAAGGTGTGCCGTTTCACTGGATGCTTGATTGGCCCAGCCCGTTCCCGCTTGTTGCTGCATATTCTGAAGGTGCGACTTTAACATCGCTTGATGGACAAGTGTTCGACGATTTTTGCCTTGGCGATACCGCCAGCATGTTTGGCCATTCGCCACCTGCTTTAGCTAGGGCCTTAGCCGAACAAGCCGGACAGGGACTAAGCTTTATGCTGCCAACACAAAAGGGCGCAGAGCTTGGGGATATGCTCAGCGGCATGTTCGGCCTGCCGCAATGGCAGGTGACGACGACCGCCAGCGAAGCGAACCGAGCAGTCATCCGCTGGTGTCGCGGAATAACCGGGCGCGACAAAATCCTGATCTTCAACGGTTGTTATCACGGTGCTGTTGACGATGTGTTTGTCGATTTGCGTGACGGGGTGGCGGTGAACCGGCCTAGCCTGATCGGGCAGGTGCATGATATATTGCCAACGACAGTTGCGATCGAATTTAACGATGTGGAGGCATTGGAAACGGCGCTCCGCTCCGGCGAAATAGCATGTGTACTTGCCGAGCCACTCATGACGAATATCGGGATGGTCCGTGATGCACCGGGCTATTTGGAGACACTACGCAGGCTTTGTAATGAAACCGGAACTTTGCTGGTGTTCGATGAAACCCACACCATTTCGTCGGGCTATGGCGGACATAGTAATACGCACGGCCCAATGCCTGACATCATGGTGATCGGCAAATCTATCGGTGGCGGTGTGCCGTGCGCAGTCTACGGTTTTACTGCGCAAGTGGCAGCGCGGATGGCGGCGCTTAACCGCTCGCGTCCGTCCGGGCATAGCGGGATCGGGACGACTTTATCGGCAAATGCGTTGTCGATTGCGGCGATGCACGCGATGTTGGGGCAGGTGATTACGCGGAATGCTTATGCGCATATGCTGGCGATGGCAGAGCGGCTGGTGAAGGGCTTGGAGGCCATTATTGCCGCGCATAATCTCGACTGGCACGTAACGAGTGTCGGCGCACGAGTTGAGTTTGTCTGCTCCGTGACGCCGCCGCTTAATGGCAGTGAGGCGAGGGCGGCGATGAACCATGTGCTTGAATCTGCCATTCACCTCTACCTGACCAATCGAGGAATATTGCTTGCGCCGTTCCACAATATGATGTTGCTCAGCCCGGTGACAAAGCCCGAACAGGTAGATCACCTCTTGCACGAAATTGGCAACTGTGTAGCAGAGATGAAGGAGTTACAGACATGATAAAACGCGCCAAATCATCCGTGACAATTGCACCCCGATCCGAGGCGGAGGCATTTTTTGCCGCCAATCCGGATATCGACTCCATCGAAATGATCTATACCGATTTCGGCGGTGTCCCCCGGGGTAAGCGCCTTCGCCAGCATGAGGTGATGTCGGTTTACGAAATCGGGCGTTTTTTCCCCGGATCGATCACCGTGGTTGATATTACAGGGCAAGATACAGTTGAAACTGGTCTTGTGTGGGAGGACGGCGATGCCGACCGTTCGATGAAGCCGATACCGGGAACTCTGGTTGTCACACCTTGGGCGCAAAACAGCGCGCAGTTCATGGTCGATTTTTACGAATTAGACGGTCAGCCGCATGATCTGGATCCGCGCCATGTGCTTGGGCTTGTGGTGGATCGGTATGCGGAAATGGGCGTGACACCTGCTTTGGCAGTCGAGCTTGAGTTTTATTTGCTTGATCCCAAGCGTGCCCGTGATGGCAGCATCCGTCCGGCGCGCCCTGAATATAATCGTCAAACGCCGCAAATGGTCGAAGTATACGGCTTACGCGAACTAGACGATTTCCGCCCTTTTTATGATGCGCTGTATGCGGCGTGCGACGCACAAGGCCTGCCGCTCGAATCGGCAATATCGGAATTCGCGCCGGGACAGTGCGAGCTGACGTTGCGTTATAAACCTGACGTCCTGCGTGCTTGCGATGATGCTATCATGTACAAACGTGTGGTAAAGGCGGTGGCACAGGCGCACGGTCTGGAAGCAACCTTCATGGCCAAACCGTTCGAGGATCAGGCGGGTTCTGGAATGCACATCCATGTTTCGATGAACGGAGAGGACGGTAAAAACCTGTTCGCGAGCGATGATCCTGAGGGCACACTTATGTTGCGCCACGCGATTGGCGGGATGATCGGCAGCATTGGGGACTGCTTTGCCTTGTTCGCGCCGCACGCCAACAGCTATCGCCGTTTCAAAGCCAATTCTTACGCGCCGGTTGCTCCGACATGGGGCGTGAACAACCGCACGGTAAGCTTCCGTATTCCAGCTGGCCCCCCCGCCAGTCGGCATGTCGAACACCGTGCCTGCGGAGCAGACGCAAACCCGTATCTGGCGGTTGCCGCGGTCCTTGCCGGAATGCACCACGGCATAGTGAACGAGATTGATCCCGGCCCTGCGGTTGTCGGTAATGGCTATGACCGCGATGGTTCGGGCGATGACAAGCCACCATCCAACTGGTTCGCGGCGGTTGACCGGTTCCACGGATCGAAACTGATGCGCGATTATCTGGGCGAGCGTTTTGTCGATATGTTCACGACCGTAAAGCGGGTCGAACAGGACCGTTATTTTGGGCATGTGCCAACAATCGATTACGACTGGTATTTACGCAACGCATGAGTGCACAAATACTGTAACAAAAGGCTTTTCATCGCTGCTCATTTGGTCCAGCCTGCTAGCCTAAGGGAATCGCCAAAATAAAAGGAGAAAATCCGTGGACATCATGACATTGTTACAAAATGGAGGGAACCGCCGTTCGTTGCTGAAAAGCGTTGGTGCAGCTGCTATTGGTATCAGCCTGACCGGGGCCCTCGCCGCATGTGGCAAGGAAGCAGCCAAGAAGCTTCCCAATGGCGAAGAAGCCAAACTTAATTTCTATAACTGGGATACCTACATTGGCGAAACGACGCTGGAGGATTTCAAGGACGTCAGCAAGATTGATGTCAAAATGGACAAGTTCGCCAATAACGACGAGCTATTTGCAAAACTGCGCGCCGGCAATCCCGGATATGATGTGATTGTGCCGTCTAACGACTTTGTCGAACGCATGGCGCAGGCCAATATGCTGGAGCCGCTTGACCAGTCACTCATTCCGAATTTCAAGAATATCGGTAAAACATATCAAGATGTGCCGTATGATCCGGGCCGTAAATATTCGATGCCGTATACGTGGCTTGTGCTCGGCATTGGCTATCGCAAGTCAAAGGTAAACGGCGTTCCTGATAGCTGGAAAGTGCTGTTCGATTCTGATGAATATAAAGGCCGCATTGCGCTGTTGTCAGAGGCTGGCGATATGTTCCGGCTTTACGGCAAGTATCTTGGCAAATCGGTGAATGAGCTCACCCCTGCTGATATAAAAACAATCGAAGCCATGATGGTGAAGCAAAAGCCATTTGTAAAAGCCTATCATGATGACAATGGCCAAGACTTGCTTTTGCGCGGCGAAGTTGATCTGGTGTTGGAATATAATGGCGACATCGCCCAGAAAATGTCGGAAGATAAGGATATCAGTTTTATTGTCCCCAAAGAAGGAAGCCAGCTGAACTCGGATAATTTGTGTATTCCAAAAGGTGCGCCGCGCCCGAAAAATGCCCATGCCTTTATCAATTATTTGCTAGATGCACAGGCGGGTAAGAAGATTACCGAGACAATCCAATTTCCCACGCCCAATGAAGCGGCAAAGGCATTGATGGGACCGGAATATGAAAAGAACGCCGTCATATTCCCGCCTGCAGATATCTTGGCCAAATGCGAATATGCCAAGTTTCGGCCTGATGTGCAGCCGCTCTATGAAGAAGCATTCACAAGGGTACGGGCGACCTGATTGCATTTCGTTTAGGCTAAGGAATCGCTATGCAAGACTGGAAATTAGCCAAAGGAGTGTTCGCGGTCATATCGGGCGCGCCGATATTTTGGCTGGTTGTTTTCTTTCTGCTGCCGATGGCGGCGATGGTCGCGTATAGTTTTGGCGAGAACAGGGACCTTACTGAAATCGCCATTTCAGGTACGTTCAAAAACTATGCACGTGCGGTTGAGCCGTTATATTTAGGTATATTTGCAAAGTCGGCTGCGATTGCCGCATTAACGACTCTGATTTGCTTGATCCTTGGTTTTCCTGTGGCGCTTGCCATTACGTTTGCGCCCGCGAAATGGCGGCCATGGTTGCTGCTCGCAATCATGCTGCCGTTTTGGACGAACCTTTTGATCCGGACCTATGCGCTTATCACTTTGCTCGGCAATCAGGGTTACGCGAATAAAGCACTTGGCGGATTATGGGGCGGGGCAAGCTGGCTCAAAACACTTGTCGGCTTGCAACCACTTGACGGATGGACACCAATCCAGCTGCTTTATAATAATTTTGCGGTGATTTTGGGGCTAGTTTATGTGCATTTGCCCTTCATGGTACTGCCATTATATTCGGCACTTGACCGGCTGGACAAATCGCTGATTGAGGCGAGCCTTGATCTGGGTGCGGGGCATTTGCGCACGATGCTGCGGATCGTTGCCCCGCTTGCTGCACCTGGCATTATATCGGGCGTGGCGATCACCTTCATCCCCGCACTTGGTTCTTACCTGACCCCTGATTTAATGGGTGGTACCGATAATCAGATGATCGCCAATGTAATCGAACGTCAGTTTAAACGTGCCAATGACTGGCCCTTTGGTGCTGCATTATCGCTGCTGCCGATGTATCTGTTGCTCGCAATGATACTCATCCGCAGCTGGATGCCAAAGCGGGAGAATGGCAAATGAGCATCTTTGCCCGCCGCCGTGTTGCGCCGCTTGAATATACCAAGCAACTCTGGATGAGGGGCTGGGTGGGGGCGATCCTACTCTTTCTTTATGCGCCGTTGCTCTTGCTGATGGTGTTCAGCTTTAACGATAGCAAAGCGAATATTGTCTGGCGCGGATTTACCTTCAAATATTACGGCAAATTATGGGAAAATGATGCGCTGATCGGGGCGATGGGAAATTCGCTGACGATTGCATTTTTCGCGACGATATTCAGCTTGGTTCTTGGGGCGATGGCCGCTGTCATGCTGTGGCGGTTCAAATTCCCGTTTAAGGGCGCGGTTGACGGCACCATGACGATGCCGATCATCGTGCCGGAGATTTGCATGGGCGTGGCAATGCTGATATTCTTTGCCCGTGTCGGTTGGCCAACGGATCTTGCTTGGCCATTTAACCTGTCGGCGATAACCGTTGCGCATGTAACATTCTGCTTCCCCTTTGTCGCTATGGTTGTGCGGGCAAGGCTCGCCGGGTTCAACAAGGAAGAAGAGGAAGCCGCAAAGGATCTGGGCGCAACCGAGTTTCAAGCTTTCCGCGATGTTCTGTTACCGCATATGAAGCCCAGCCTGATTGCAGGGGCATTGCTTGCCTTCACGCTTAGCCTTGATGATTTTGTCATCACCTTCTTTACCAGCGGGCCAAACACCGTGACCTTCCCCGTCCAGGTATATTCTATGGTCCGTTTCTCTGTCACACCAGAGGTCAATGCGGCTTCGACCATATTGATTGTTCTTACTATAATCCTCACTGCGATTGCCCTGAAGTTTCAGGATATAAACACCATCGCCGAAAGCCACTAAGCTATGATGCTCACCCTTTTTCCGTTCGTATCGAGCGAAGTCGAGATACCTATAGTTAGCATCTGCCTTCAAGGTGTCTCGACTTCGCTCGACACGAACGGGGTTAAATCGAAAGCCATTAAGCCATGACAGAAATCCCTAAACCGATCATCGAAATCCGCAATATCACCAAACGTTTTGGCAAGGTGACGGCGGTTGATAATGTCTCGCTTGATATCCGTCAGGGGGAATTCTTTGTCCTGCTTGGCCCTTCGGGTTGCGGGAAAACGACATTGTTGCGGATGATTGCCGGTTTTGAACTCCCATCCGAAGGACAGATATTGATTGATGGTCAGGATATGAGCTTGGTGCCGCCGAATAAGCGCCCGGTGAATATGGTGTTCCAAAGCTATGCCGTGTTCCCGCATATGAGTGTGATCGACAATGTCGGTTATGGCCTTAAAATCGCCGGTGTCGATAAACGCGAGATTAGGGAGCGTGTTGAAGAATCTCTCGAACTGGTAAAGCTTGGTGGTTTTGGTGACCGGATGCCCGATCAGATGTCTGGTGGCCAGCGGCAACGTGTTGCCCTTGCACGTAGTCTCGTAATGCGGCCCAAAGTGTTGTTGCTTGATGAGCCGCTATCGGCGCTGGATGCAAAGCTTCGTGCGCAAATGCAGTTTGAACTTACCGCGCTGCAGGAAAAAGTCGGCATTACCTTTGTGACCGTAACCCACGATCAGGATGAGGCGCTATCCATGGCGTGCCGGATTGCCGTGATCAACAAGGGCGATGTGTCGCAACTGGCCACTCCATCAGACTTGTATGAACACCCATCCAACCGCTTCGTTGCCGATTTTGTAGGGGCAGTAAACATCTTTGAAGGCAAGTTGGTTGTGGACGAGAAAGATAAGGCTGTCGTCGACTGTCCAGAGGCAGGGCGCATATATATGGATCACGGAGTTACCGGGCCACATGATGCAACTGTCTGGGTCGCCATTAGGCCGGAAAAGATTACACTTCACAAACCGGGTCTGGGCAAGGCTATCGCAGCGGCCGCCAAAGACGCACCCGAAGGCCATAACATCGTCCGCGGAGAGATAAAGGGGATGAGCTATCTTGGCGACTGCACCTTATTTGAAGTTGAACTCGAAAGCGGTCGTATGATCCGCGTCAGCCGCATGAACCTGTCCCGCACCGATCAGGAGGATTTCACTTGGGGCGACAAGGTCAGCATGCATTGGAACAGCGCAACGCCGGTGGTGTTGCTTGGATAGAGTGATTTCGCATTAAATGGAGCATTTAATGGCTAAGAAATCACAATTAAACAGATAAATAGGCCGCCATTTCGTTTCAATTAAAATGGCGGTCTATTAGTTACTCCGCCTCTGGCGCAGGCCTGATAGCAATCAACTCGACCTTGATATTCACTTGGGCAGCATCCGGATTGGCATCGCCTTTTACCGGCATACAGAAACGGTAAGATGCACCCGCCTGCATCATTTTTAATGCTTCTCCAAACATAGCAGTGGTTTGCCCGACAGGAATCTTCTCCCATTCGCGCTTTTCCAAAATTATCCCGGTTTTTGCGTCAAAGGTCAGGAAATCTACCAGCATCAAATCAGCAGCGGTCGGTGATGGCCCTGCACCGGATTTTACCATAGCATAGCCAAGCCCAGAGGCCGTTATTTTATCACATGTACGCTCAGCAAACGGGATGATCGGCTTTGGCGGCGGTGTGGTAAAGGACAACAGATCGACCTCGAACACCAGATCGGAATTGGGCGCAATCGATCCGGCCCCCGCTTCGCCGTAAGCAAGTTTGGCCGGGATACAGAGCCGGTATTTGCCACCCGGTTGCATCAGTTGCAGTCCTTGGCCAAACCCCGCAACCACGCCCTGCACCCTAAATTCGGCGCCTTGCCCTGCATCAAATTGCGAACCATCGCTGCGCAGGCGACCTGTGTAATTGACCTTTACCTTGGCATCGGCACTTGGTTTATCACCTTTGCCGGCCTTGATGACGGTATAAGATAGGCCGTCGGCGGCTTGGGTGGTGCAGGTTAATACAGGGGCTTCGGGAGCAAGTTTTTTTGACTTCGCCGCAAATGCAGGAGTGCAAGAAAGCGTGAGCGCGGGAACGAGAAGTGCAGCCAAGGTGGCGCGTGTAAAAAAGGGATAGTTCATGAGAATCGCGTTAGACGATAGGTGATAAATGTCTAGCGCTGAAAAGCTCGTTAAATACCCTTGGTAACTTCGTCTTCTTTACGGATGCCTGTTACTAAATGCAGTATCCCGGCAATCACGCATCCTAAAACCAGACCAAAAACGCCGCAGATAACCGCATCGGCAAACCAGGCTAGTACGCCTTCATGTAAGCCAAGATATTCCGCAGGATGTACATTAAACCCGTGAATAATAATCTGCCCGCCCACCCAAAGCATGGCAGCCGTGCCAACCACCGACAGGAACGCTAGCAATTTTGGCATTCCTGAAACCAAGCCACGACCAATAGCGCGACCTGCGCCGACCCTGCCTTTTGCCATGTGCAGGCCGATATCGTCCATTTTTACGATCAGGCCGACAAAACCGTATACTGCAATCGTAATGGCAATGGCGACTATTGCGAGGCTGGATGCCTGCATCCAAACAGAGTTGCTATATCCCGGTTCCTTCAAAATTTCCTTGAGTGAAATGACCATGATTTCGGCAGACAGAATGAAATCGGTGCGGATTGCCCCCGATACCATGTCCGCCTCATGATCTTTGGATGTCAGTTCGCTAATGATTTCGGCAGGTTTGTCATCATCGTCTTCGGCGCCGTGGAATATTTTATGCAGCACTTTCTCTGCGCCTTCAAAACACAAATATCCCCCGCCAATCATCAATATCGGTGTCACGGACCAAGGGGCAAAATAACTGAGCAGCAAAGCCGCAGGCAGGATAAACAGCAGCTTGTTCTTAAAACTACCCTTGGTAATCCGCCAGATGATCGGCAATTCGCGGTCAGGTGTAAATCCGGTCACATATTGCGGGGTAACGGCGGTATCGTCGATCACGACGCCCGCCGCCTTTGTGCTGGCCTTTCCCGCTGCCAAGGCAACATCATCGATTGATGCTGCTGCAACTTTTGCAATCGCTGCAACATCGTCAAGCAGCGCGAGAAGACCAGATGGCATATATTACCCTTAGATTAGCCGAGGGCCCGCAGCTTCGACTCCGCTTCATCCAGTGACTTCCTAATGATCCCGATCATTTCGTCAATCTGTTGCGTAGTAATAATGAGCGGCGGGCACATGACAATCGTATCGCGGATACCACGCACCATGAGGCCATTTGCGATGCAGCGATCACGAACCATTGGCCCTGCGGTACCCTCTTTGCCGCCAAAACGTGCGCCGGTGGCCTTGTCCGCAACGATTTCAACAGCGCCGAGCAAACCTATCGATCGTGCTTCACCGACCAATGGGTGATCGGCCAGCGTAGCAATGGATTTGGCGAGATATGGCCCGGTTTCATCGCGGCATTTTTCGACCAAACCTTCGCGTTCGATAATTTCGATATTGCGGAGCGCAACGGCCGCGGCAACAGGATGCCCTGAATAGGTGAAGCCGTGAGCGAAATCACCGCCGGTTTTGAGCACCTTTACGATTTCAGCAGATACGGCAACGGCGGAGATCGGAAGATAACCAGAGGATAACCCCTTGGCCATGGCTATCATGTCGGGCTTTACCCCAACTGTTTCATGGCCCCAATAATTGCCGGTACGGCCAAATCCACAGATGACTTCATCACAGATCAGCAGAATACCGTATTTCCGGCAGATTGCTTCGACCTGTGGCCAGTAATTTGCAGGCGGAATGATAACACCTCCTGCGCCTTGCACCGGCTCACCGATAAATGCGGCGACGTTTTCAGGGCCAATCTCCAGGATTTTGTCTTCTATATCTTTGGCGCAAGCGGTGCCGAATTCTTCGGGCGTCATATCACGGCCTTCATTATACCAATAAGGTTGGCGCGCGTGTTCGATGCCCGCAACCGCGACTTCGCCTTTGATATGCATGCCTTGATCGTGCATCATCTTCATGCCGCCAAGCGACACGCCAGCGACAGTTGATCCGTGATAAGCGTTACGCCGACTGATAAATATGGTACGGCTGGTTTCGCCCTTTACCTGCCAATAATGGCGGGCCATGCGCAGGATCGTGTCATTGGCTTCCGAACCAGACGCATTGAAGAACACATGCGGCAGGCGGTTTTGCGTCAAGCTGGCAATCTTTTCCGCGAGTAAAATGGTAGGCGGCGTCGCAGTTTTGAAAAAGGTATTATAAAACGGAAGCTCCTTCATCTGTTCAGCGGCAACCTCGGCGAGTTCATCGCGACCATAACCAACCGTGACACACCAAAGGCCAGCCATGCCGTCCAAAATGCGGTTGCCGTCGCCGTCATATATGTAACAGCCATCGGCATGGGTGATGATCCGGCTGCCGCCCAGATCCTCAATCTCTTGCCAGTCGGCTTGGGCTGGAAGGTGGTGGGCGATGTCGATGCGGCGGAGTTCGGCGATGTCGTAATTGCGGGGCATATTGAAAATCCTTAAATCTGTTTCATAGGTGCAAGATTTTTTGGTTCACGCGAAGGCGCGAAGACGCGAAGATTTTGGCTATGTGCCGTTACGTTGGAGTTTAGAGGAATTCTCTGCGCGCCTCCGCGTCTTCGCGTGATTCAATATCAAATTAAGGCGAAAAGCCGATACGCGCTTGATAGCGGTTATAGCGGGTGATGCGCGAGTTCATAATTCCCCCCTTAGCGCTTTTCCGAGCAAGTGGAAATAGGCTTGGGAATCACCGTCATGTTCAGTGCCCCATTCTGGGTGCCATTGAACTGCAAGTAGGGGCGCACCATTGGGCCTTGCGGAATACGCTTCGATCAGGCCATCGGGTGCCGTGGCCTCAATTGAAAGGCCGGGGGCTAATATGCCGACACCCTGATAATGCACAGAATTGACCTCTAGCGCAGATTTGCCGAAATGTGCTGCCAATATTCCGCCATCGCTAAGTGTAACTGGATGCCGGTGATCGAACATCGCGTCAAAGCTTGCTTCATCGGGGGCATGATGGCGGATCAGGTCGTCGCTTGCCGAAGTATCACGGCGCAGCGTGCCACCAAGAGCTACATTGATTTCCTGAAACCCGCGACAGATTCCGAATACCGGCTTTTTCGCTTCGATCATCTGGTCAATCATGGCCAGCGCAATCTCGTCGCGGCTCTCGTCGAACGGGCCGTCGCCTTCGCCGTCACCATAATGTACCGGGGCGATATTGGACGGGCTGCCGGTTAGGAGGATACCATCCAGTCTGGGTGCGACTTCGGCGGCTGTCATCAGGTCGGGAAGGGACGGGATGATGAGCGCGGCCACATTGGCATAGGTCATGGCAGCGCGGATATACCGCTCCATCACCGCCTGTGCTGGTTCGGTGCCAACTATTCTATTGCAGGCAATTACACCAAGGACAGGGCGTGAGGTCATGGCATTTTTGTGCCATCAAACATGCGCTTCGGCAAGCTCGCAGATGATTTCGTACTGGTAACGGCGCATCCTTTTGCCTAACGCACCCAAAGAGTCGTAAGAAAATAAGGATAAGGCGTTGGCGCAAACCGATACAGTGGACCATATGCGCCTTGCTCTGCGCCGTTTTGCCAAGTCGGTTATGGTGGTCAGTTGTGAGTATGAAGGTGTGCGCTATGCCATGTCGGCAACTGCGGTAAGCGAACTTAGCCTGGATCCGCCGACGATGCTTGTATGCGTGAACCAGAGCGCGTCGATGCACATGCCGCTGGCCGCCGGCACGGATTTTGCGATCAATATGCTACACGGTGGGCAGGAACAGATTGCCCGAAATTGCGGCGGTGCGCTGCGCGGTGAAGAGCGCTTTACCGAAGGCGATTGGCAGACCAGTGAATTTGGCCCGCCCTATCTGGCAGATGCGCAGGCGAGTTTTATCTGCCGCCTTGTCAACCGTGTTGATCACGGGACGCATAGTGTTTTTATTGGTGAAGTAGAACTTGCCAAGGCGGCCGATGTGGTTGATCCTCTCGTCTATGTTGACGGACGCTATCTGGCTCCGACGGCGGAATAGGGACATATGCTGCATTTTGATGTCTTGATTGTGGGGGCTGGCCACGGCGGCGCGCAAGCCGCAATTGCCCTGCGCCAGGCAAAGTTTGAAGGCAGCATCGCTATGATCGGCGATGAAGCCGAATATCCTTACGAACGTCCGCCTTTGTCGAAGGATTATCTCGCGGGTGACAAGGCGTTTGAGCGGATCATGATCCGGCCCGTGGCTTTCTGGGAAGAACGTAAAATATCGATGATTTTGGGATCGCGGGTTACCCATGTCGATGCCAAAGCAAAGACAGTTAAAACCGCTCACGATCAGGAAATCGGTTACACCCAGATGGTCTGGGCCACAGGCGGCAGTCCGCGGCGAATGATGTGCGACGGTTCCAACCTGTCTGGCGTGCATGTTGTGCGCAACAAATGCGACGTTGATGTTATGCTAAGCGAGCTCGACGATGTGGCGCAGATTGTGGTGATTGGCGGCGGTTATATCGGCCTGGAGGCAGCAGCCGTTTTACGAAAATTTGGTAAAAAAGTTGTGGTGCTGGAGGCAATGGACCGCGTGTTGGCGCGTGTTGCTGGCGAAGACTTGTCGCGGTTCTATGAAGATGAACACCGCGCCCAAGGTGTAGACTTGCGTGTGGAAGTAGCGGTTGAGGCGTTGGAGGGTGAAGATGGCCATGTCAGCGGGGTTAGGCTATCGGACGGCGAAGTGATCCCGGCACAAATGGTGATTGTTGGCATCGGTATTATCCCTGCGGTTGCACCGCTAATGGAGGCCGGGGCGTCGGGCGGAAACGGCGTTGATGTTGACGAATATTGCCGCACCGGGCTGACCGATGTGTTTGCGATTGGTGACTGTGCGGCGCATGTGAATAGTTTTGCTGGTGGTACGATCATGCGGGTTGAATCGGTACAGAATGCCAATGACATGGCTAGTGCTGTAGCCAAATCGATCATGGGTGAATTGACGGCTTACCATGCTGTACCCTGGTTCTGGTCCAACCAATATGATCTGCGGCTGCAAACTGTCGGGCTTTCGGTGGGATATGACGCGACAGTTCTTCGCGGGGATCCGGCAACGCGTAGTTTCTCGGTAGTGTATCTGAAGTCTGGCAAAGTGATTGCGCTTGATTGTGTGAACATGACCAAGGATTATGTGCAGGGGCGTGCAGCGGTAGTCGGCGGCGTTGTGCTTGATCCTGTACGATTGGCAGATACGGGAGTGCCGCTTAAGGAATTGATTGCCGAGAGCGCGCAAGGATAGGTTATCATTATGGCCGCTGAGCGTGCCGCCCTTACTGCCATATTAGGCCCCACCAACACCGGTAAAACGCACTTAGCGGTTGAACGGATGTGCGCGCATTCTAGCGGAATGATGGGTTTTCCGCTCCGATTGTTGGCGCGTGAAATATATGACCGTATCGTCGCTATTAAAGGCGAGGCACTGGTGGCGCTGATAACTGGCGAAGAACGGATCGAGCCGGTCAATGCGCGGTATTTTTGTTGCACGGTCGAATCGATGGTGATGGAGCGCGACTTTGCCTTTGTGGCTATTGACGAGGCGCAATTGGGGATTGATCCCGAACGTGGGCATGTGTTCACGGACCGGTTGCTCAATGCCCGGGGTTTTGCAGAAACTATGATCCTCGGATCGAGCAGCCTTGCACCCATAATCCGCGCACTTTTACCCGAAGCCGAGATTATTACGCGTCCGCGCTTTTCAACGCTTAGCTATGCGGGCGCAAAGAAATTGTCACGCCTTCCCAAACGCGCCGCCATCGTCGCTTTCTCCGTGGAGCAGGTTTATGCTGTCGCCGAATTGCTACGGCGGTTACGCGGAGGGGCGGCGGTCGTGATGGGCGCGCTGTCGCCGCGGACCCGCAATGCGCAAGTAGCGATGTTCCAGTCGGGCGAGGTTGATTATCTGGTGGCGACCGATGCGATTGGAATGGGGCTGAACCTTGACGTCACCCATGTTGCCTTTGCCGGACTTTCTAAGTTTGACGGATCGCGGCGGCGCAGGCTTTCGTTTGCCGAAATGGCGCAGATTGCCGGGCGGGCAGGGCGGCATCAGCGCGATGGTTCGTTCGGGACATTGGCAGGCGAGAGCAGCGAATTTACGCCAGAAGAAATTGCCGCAATTGAGAACCACGATTTCCCCCGACTCGACTGGATCTATTGGCGCGAAAGTCGGCCGCGTGTGGATAACGTAACTACATTGATCGCTGATCTTGAGGCTAAGCCCGATCACAAGGTGCTGCGCGCCGCGCCAGAGGCGATTGATCTCGACGTTCTAAAACGCTTGTCTGAAAATCCAGAGGCTATTGCGCTTGCGCGCACACCGCGTCAGGTCGCACGTTTGTGGGAGGCGGCAAGCCTGCCCGATTTCCGGCAAATGGGGGCGGAATATCACGCGCGCTTTGTTGCTTCTTTGTGGCAACATCTGGGAAGCGGTGATGGTTTCTTGCCTTATCCTTTTGTCGCGGCGGAGATTGCGCGGCTGGACACGATACAGGGTGATGTCGCAACATTATCGGCACGGATTGCGGCGATACGGACATGGACCTATATTGCCCACCGCAAGGATTGGCTCGCCGATCCTCCGGCAATCGCGGAACGCACAAGGGCGCTGGAAGAAAAGCTCTCCGATGTCTTGCACGGCGCTTTGAAACAACGGTTCGTCGATAAACGCACGACGATGCTGTTGCGCAAGGGAGCGGGTGATATCGGGCTTTTGCCGGTGGTTGTGGACGACCAAAACGGCGTGACTGTAGACGGCGAACATATCGGCACGCTAAACGGATTTGCGTTTCATGTTGATCCGCTGGCAAAAGCAGTCGACAGAAAACTATTATTGGCCGCAGCGCAGCGGCATTTGGCAGCGTTGCTGAGACAAAAGGCGAGGGAAGTGAGTATGGCGGACGACAGCGAATTTGCGCTTGGCATGGATAATGATCGCCGACCCGCAATTTTGTGGACCGGGAATGTCTTGGGGCAACTTACCAAAGGACGCACCCTTATGCAGCCGGTGTTTCGCCCGACAAAGGCAGTTGCCGGGCTTGAGGGTGATGGCTTGCGGGAAATTACCGAACGAGCCGAAAGCTGGATCGCGGCGCAGATTGAAAAGCATCTGGGCGGAGTCGCAGGACTTGGCAATCTGGCACAGGACCCGGCGACCGAAGGCAATGTTCGTGCACTTGCCATTCAATTGGCGGAAGCAGGAGGAATTGCTGGGCGGGTGTATCTGGCCGACGCACTGGCGGCTTTGCCCAAGGAAGCTCGCGGCGCGGCTCGCAAGGGCGGGATCGTTTTCGGCGCGCTTGATGTTTATCACCACGCAGCTCTCAAACCCGCTGCTGTCCGCTGGCGTGTGGCGTTGTTTGCAGCGCGGGATGACAGGCCGGTGGCAGAACTTCCGCCGGAAAGTGCGGTGCATTTGAAGGAATGGAAATTTGCCAGCATCGCTGATTGCCGTAACGCGGGCTACCGCCGGATTGGTGAGGAATATCTGCGCATTGATCTTGCCGAACGGGTTATCAAAAAAGCCCATGAAGCACGCAAAGCTGCGTTACAGTTTGGCATGGATATGACCTTTGCAACCTCTCTTGGCGTAAGCGAGCCAGGATTGGCTGCGTTGATGCGCGATGCCGGATTCCGTAAGGTAGGTGCGCCGGTTGAGGGTGAGCCTGCAGAAACCCCTCATGCTGGCGAAAGCGGTGAGGCGGCGACAAGCGATCTGTTCAATCCATCACCAAATCTTTTGGATATGAAAACCGTTCTTGAAGAGCCAGTTGCTCCGGCGGACGAAGTTTTGGGAGAACAAGCTGATGTTGAAACAGAGGCAGTTAATGAGCCGGTTCCAGAAGAAGCTATGGCGCAACCTGCAACCCCCGCGCTTGTCCTGACCCATTGGCGTTGGGTCGGTATTCGGAAGCCCAAACCTGCCGAGCACCGCAAGCCAAAACAGTTGGATCAAAAACCCCGCTCTGCCAAACGCGCAGAGGCCAAACCGGATCGTGCCCCAAAGGCTGCACCGCCGCCATCGCCACCATCTGCTCTTGCATTGCAACTTGCCGCATTGAACCTGTCAAAATCGCGTTAAATGCCGGATAGCGAGGCGCTCCGTATCGACAAGCTGCTCTGGTATCTGCGCCTTGCCAAATCGCGCACTTTGGCACAAAACTGGGCCGAGGCGGGGTATATGCGGGTCAATGGCAAGCGCGTTTTGCACTCCAATCTGTTAATCCATCTGGGCGATGTGATTACGTTCCCGCGCGGCGATGACATCCTGACCATACGCGTCGATCAAATCCCGGCTCGACGTGGACCTGCACTTCAGGCACTGAAATGCTATTCATTCTTAACTGCAGACAAAAACGCATAAAAATCGCACATAGCCATAAAACCCCGTTGACTTGGGGCCTCGCTTCACAATAGGCACAAACTATCAGAGTGCGTTGCACATATCTGGCAAAGTTTCAGGAGCCGAATACCGATGACCTATGTTGTTACCGATGCCTGCATAAAGTGCAAATACATGGATTGTGTAGAGGTCTGTCCGGTGGACTGCTTTTACGAAGGTGACAATATGCTGGTCATCAACCCCAGTGAGTGCATCGATTGCGGTGTGTGCGAACCCGAATGCCCCGCAGAAGCGATCCTGCCCGATACTGAAAGCGGTTTGGAACAATGGCTTGAACTGAATGCGACTTACAGCGCTGAATGGCCCAACATCACCACCAGCCGCGAACCACCGGCTGATGCCGACGAACATAAGGGCGAAGAAGGCAAGTTCGACAAATATTTTTCGAGCGAACCCGGCGAAGGCGATTAGGTTCTGTCCCTAATAATTCGGTCCTAAATCAAGCCAGCAGAACGCATACTTGAAAAGCCGTCCTTGCCGATAATGATGTGGTCGTGGACGGATATGCCCAGTTTTTTGCCTGCATCGGAAATCTCACGGGTCATATTTATGTCTTGACGGCTTGGTGCGCTGTCGCCGCTGGGGTGATTGTGGACAAGGATAATGGCTGCTGCGCCCAAATCCATTGCGCGGCGGATGATTTCGCGGACATAGACTGCGGTTTGGTCGATAGAACCCTCGCTTGCCACTTCGTCGCGGACCAGCATATTCTTGCTGTTGAGATACAACACCCGCATTCGCTCAATCGTTAAATGTGCCATATCGGCGCGCAGATAATCGAGCAAAGATTGCCATGATGCGAGTATAGGTTGTTCACGCACTGGTTCGCTTAGCAATCGCAGTGCTACCGCCTGCACGATTTTGAGTGCTGCCGTACTGGTCTCACCCATGCCGGGTTGGCGCGCGATATTTTCTGCATCGGCGGTAATCAGCGCGGATAGCCCGCCATAATGCGCCAGCAATTGCTTGGCTAGCGGCTTGGTATCTTTGCGGGGAATCGCAAGCGCGAGGAGATATTCGACAAGCTCGTGATCTAGAAGCGCGTCACCCCCTTGTTCCAACAAACGCCCGCGCAACCGAGAACGGTGACCACTCGCATCCTGTGTTGGCTTCATGTCCACGAATATTCTCCCTGCAATATCCTCTTTTTCATCGATTTTTATGCCATGCGCAAGGTGCTTTGCCACAATCTAAGTTGCAACACTGTCCGCTTTCCCGCATTTGGGGAATATGGAGGACACGCAACCCAGCGATTGGCCAAGCGATTTGCCAGACGAAACCCCGCGCAGCCGGGGCCGGAAGCGACGGATTTTTGGCGGCGTCGGGGTGACACTCGTCATCCTGTTGGGCATCGCGTATTGGCAGAGGATTAGCCTTGCCAACCGCGTTGTACGTGACCAGCTTGGCAAATATGACGTACCAATCAAATATAAAATTAGTGAGATAGGCCTGCGTACCCAGCGGTTGGAAAATATCGTGATCGGCGATCCCGCCAATCCCGATCTTACTGCAAAGCTTGTCGAGGTGGATGTTTCAATCGGCTTTAGCGGTGCCATAATAAAGCAAGTGCGTGCGCGTGGCGTGCGTGTGCACGGGCGTTATGCAAATGATATGATTAGCTTTGGTGCGCTTGATAAATTCCGCGATCCCACCAACAAAAAGCCGTTTGAATTTCCCGATCTCGGCGTCGATCTAAAAGATGCGCAGCTGACCCTTGATACGCCGTGGGGACGGATCGGTGCCGGATTGGATGGTAGGGGGCAATTGCGCAACCGCTTTGCCGGAAACCTAGCTCTGCGTGCGCCGAACCTCGATAATGGTGATTGCGTCTCGACCGGAGCCCGTTTTGATGGGCGTTATGCGATTGAACAGAGTCAGCCAAATGTCATCGGTCCACTTCTGGCTGAAACGATTAAGTGCAGTACCTCTGGTTTTGCCGCTGACAAAGCCAATATCACCGCAGACATAAGGCTATCAAAGGCTTTTGACCGCTGGCTTGGTGATATCAGCTATGCAGCAAAATCATTGCAGAGCGGCAACATGACGCTAACCCTTCCGCGCGGTACGCTGAATTTTGATGGCAACAAAGCGCGCACAAATTTCACTGCCAGCGTCGATCAGGCGGGGTATAAAGGCGCGCCGTTGACCTTGCGTAAGATTGCTGCTGATGCAAAGGGCCATGTCGATTATGATGCCGGTGGTTTGGCCGTTAGTGCTCGTGGCGATATGCGTATCGCAGGCGGGGTGCTGGATAAATCGACCTTGGCGAGCATTGATGGACTGTCAGGACAAACCAAAGATACTCCGGTCGGACCGTTAATCGCGAAGATGGGGCCCGCGCTGCGTAGGGCAGCATCGGGTTTTGATGGCAATTTACGATATGATGCGCATATTGTTTTAAGCGGCGCATCAAGCTTATTGCTCGACGGCGTGGCGCTTTCTTTGCAGTCAGGCGCACGGATTACGCAGAACGGCCTGTTGAGCGTAGGTAATAAAGGCAGCAGCTGGTTTTTGGCGTCTCCCTTATCACTTGCGTTGATGGGCGGTGATTTGCCGACGACCAAGCTCGTCTTGCGTCAGGGTCGTGGCGGCGCGTGGAACGGGATGATGGATATATCGCCGTTTGCCGCGCAAGGATCGAGCGCCTCGGTCTCCAATCTGGCATTTGCAGGCAAACCGGGCGCGAGCTGGAGTTTTAACGGTGATGCGAAACTTACAGGCCCTATTCCCGGCGGATCGGTAAGCGGCCTAATGCTGCCGATTGATGGTCGGTGGGATGGCCGCAATGTTTCGCTATACAAAAGCTGCCAGACGCTCGCCTTTGAAAGCGCGAAAGTGTCGAACCTTTATTTGGCACGACAATCTTTCCGGCTGTGCCCAGATGCCGGTAAATCGATCTTCTCGACCGGGAATGGCAATATGCGATTAGCAGCAAACTTGCCCAATTTCGCTTTCAAAGGTGCGTTAGGCAGCGCCCCGATGATGGTCAACAGCGCGAATGTGCGGTTCAATCTGGGCGAAGGATTTAAGGCACGCCAGGTGAAGGTCGCGCTGGGACGCAGCAATTCTCTTACGACTTTTGATATCGCCGATGTCAGCGGCATATTCGGTGCAAACGGCATGAATGGTACTTTGGCAGGTGCGGCGGGGCGTATCGGCAATGTGCCTTTATTGCTGGAGGATGCTGGCGGCAAATGGAGTTATAGAAAGAATATCCTAGCGCTTGAAGGTGCGCTGCGGGTGACAGATGCAGAGCAGGTGGACCGGTTCCAGCCGATGATGGTGCCCGATGCACTTGTCGCCCTCGAAAACGGCATTATTACCGCAATTGGCAGTATTCACGAACCAAAGACTGGTCGGACGATTGCCGATGTTGATATCCGTCATCAGCTGTCCAATACTTCAGGCCGGGCTTTGCTATCTGTTGATGGCCTGCGTTTTGATGATGCGTTACAGCCTGAAAAGCTGACGCAGCTTACCCTTGGCGTTGTTGCCAATGTCAAAGGAGTAGTTTCGGGCGATGGCCGGATCAACTGGGACGGGACAACCATTACCAGTGGCGGACGGTTCACCACCAGCTCACTCGATCTGGCAGCTGCATTTGGCCCTGTTGAGGGATTGAGCAGCGAGATTGTGTTCACAGATTTGCTCGCGCTTGAAACCGGTCCAGGACAACAAGCAAGGCTCGCCTCTGTCAATCCCGGGATTGCTGCACTTAACGGCCGCGTTGCCTATCAACTATTACCGGGCAAAAAAGTCGGTATTGAAGGTGGCCGCTGGCCGTTCGCAGGCGGGGAATTAGTGCTTGAACCCACGGTACTTGATTTTGCGGTGACATCGGAACGGCGGCTGACATTCAAGGTCGTCGGCGTTGATGCGGAGAAGTTCTTAGGCCAATATGAATTCGATAATTTGCGCGTATCGGGCGTATTCGATGGCACTTTGCCGATGATATTTAATGCCGAAGGTGGCAGGATTGTTGGTGGTGAACTTACATCAAGAGCAGGCGGCGGGGAGCTAAGTTATCTAGGTGAGCTGAGTTACAAAGATATGGGTGTATTCGCCAATTATGCGTTTCAAGCGCTGAAATCGATCCGCTACAATGATCTTACGATTGGCGTTAATGGCGATCTGGGCGGTGAAATCATTACGAACGTCAGCTTTTCAGGTGTGCAACAGGGTAGTCTTGCCAAACGCAATTTTATCACGCGCCAACTTGCGAACATCCCGATTAAATTCAATATCAGCATTACGGCCGAGTTTTTAAAACTGATCGGTTCGATCCGCAGCATTTACGATCCAGCCTATAATAATCAGACGATGCTGCCCGATTTGATCTCCCGTCAAGAAGGGCAACCGCCCATTTCGGGCGAGCCGCCTCTGTCCGCTGTCCCATCCCCCAAACTAGCTCCCATACTACCTGAGCCAGAAACCAAACCACAGGATGAATAATATGTTCAGCAATGCGAAAGCGATTATGCGCGATATATGTTGGCAATTGACGAACCGCATCACACGTGCGATTCGTCGCAATATGGGGACAAAGATATCCGTTTTATTACCGGTGATGATTCTGGCAATGTCGGGCTGTGTGCAAGTTACTGCGCCTGATAAACCTATAACCATCAACCTCAACATCGCGATCCGGCAGGAGATTCTGTACAAGCTGGATGCGGCATCGAAAAAAGTAATTGACGAGAATCCGGAGATTTTCTGATGAATATTAAAATTGAAATGATAATTGCGGCATCGCTTTTGGCTGTGACAGCATCCAGCGCTTTATATGCGCAGCGTGATCCTGCGTATCAAAGTGCGCGTGAAGGCGGATTGATTGGTGAGAAAACCGATGGCTATCTCGGCTTTGTATCTGCGCCATCACCGGCGATTAAAGCGTTGGTCGATGATCTCAACATCAAACGTAAGTCGGCTTACACCAAAGAAGCTGCTGCCAATGGCGCAACGGTCGA
>JAYUPC010000107.1:0-32865 GCA_043760355.1 Sphingomonadales bacterium | reverse complement strand
CCAACGAACTGCGTTCTGAAAATGCTGGCTGCGCTTTCCGCTCGCGGGCTTGCTAGATGCAGATAGGATTGCGGTATACTCCTCCTTGGTGAACTCTGGGTCACGTAGCTTGGGACCCTTAGGAGCGACAATCTTAGTGACCTCAGCCATTGGATTTTTCTCGACGAGATCATCCCCCTTTGCCCACGCAAAAACCGCATCTACCATAGCCAGATAGCTACCATTTATCGTGCTAGCGGAAAGGCGCTTGCCGCTCGGTTGAATGCTATCTCGTAGGTGATTACGCCAAGCGACAAGTTCCTTATGGCCTAACCGGCGTTCGTCGTTGTGGCCAATGAACGCAATCAATTTGACCATGATTGTACGCCAATGAGCAACGGTACGCCGACCGCGACCGGGAACGGCGGCATATCGGTCAAAGAGTTCTAGCAGGCCGATTCCACTCGCTGCCCGCAGCTCTGCGAAATACGCCGCATCCTCGCGCCTCTCCCGCAAAGCCCGGCCTTGCAATGCCACTTCGTCCTGCAATTCTGCCTGCACTTTGTAAAGAGGATCATTGTCCCGGCGCATTTCATCTTCAAAGTCTTGCTGGGCGGAAAATTCAGCGCCTTCCAGAGCATTTTGGTCTCGCCAGTCTACCCACTTCCGAACTTCGATGCTATTTAACGCAGCGGGGCTTTGAGTGACTGGGCAGCCATTGGTTTGAACCAGCTGCGCCCGAACTTTTGAGATTAACTTGTCGGTGGCTATCGCCCGAGCCGGGATGAGGGACTTTGCCTGTGACCTGTCCTTTACGCCAAGCGAAACGATCCACTCGGTGAGAGCCTTTCCGTTCTTATTTGTGAATTGACCTATGAGATCATAGGGCACCGCCCGCCGAAAGTAATAGGTTGAGCCGCGCTTCAAAAGGTAGGTACACATCGGGTTTCTCCTGTTACAAATGTAACAGCCAACCGCTACAAACCCTAGGAAATTCAATAACTTTTAGGCAAATCAATTGCTTAAGAGTCACTGGTGCCCGGAAGAGGACTCGAACCTCCACGCCGTTGCCAGCGCCAGCACCTGAAGCTGGTGCGTCTACCAATTCCGCCATCCGGGCACTGATGCCAAAGCATCGGGTAGGAGCGGGCGCTTAGACGCTTGGGTGCGATTCTGTCAACAACTGGCTTGCGGTGCGCCAAATTGCGCGGCATGGACGCAATCAATCGGTGCAGCAGATACAGGAACCCGCACATGCAGAATTTGAATGGCAAGCTTATCACTGTATTTGGTGGCGGCGGCTTTGTCGGGCGCTATGTGGCGCAGGCTTTGCTTGGCGCGGGTGCGCGGATCCGCGTGGCGCAGCGCAATCCGGCGGGGGCAAACTTTATTAAGCCGCTGGGTAACTTAGGCACAGTGCAGCTGATCGCGGCGGATGTGCGCAAACCCGCCAGTGTGGCCCGTGCGGTTGACGGCGCGGACATGGTCGTCAATCTGGTCGGCAGCTTCGATAATATGGATGCGGTCCAGCATATTGGCGCGGCCAATGTGGCACAGGGTACGGCACTTGCAGGATGTAGTGCGCTGGTCCATATTTCGGCCATTGGCGGCGATGCTTCAAGTCCTGCAGATTATGGCCAGAGCAAGGCTGCTGGGGAAGCCGCGGTACGGGCCGCTTTCCCCAGTGCAACGATCCTGCGCCCCTCGATCGTGTTTGGCCGCGAGGATCAGTTTGTGAACCGTTTTGCCTCGCTCATCCGGATGCTTCCGGTGGTGCCGGTGATCGGGGCGACGACTAAGTTCCAGCCAGTATTTGTGGGGGACGTGGCAAAGGCGGTTGCGGCGGCACTTGGAGACCCGGCGCACTCCGGCAAAACCTATGACCTTGGCGGACCGCAGACATTGTCTATGCGCGAACTTAACGAATGGATCGCAAAGGCGACGGGGCGGAACAAGTTGTTCATTGATGTCCCCGATATCGCCGCATATGCGATGGCCGCATCGACAGGCTGGTTGCCCGGCGCGCCGATGACGATGGACCAGTATAAGATGCTCGGATCTGACAATATCGTCGATGCCAGCCGTGACGGGATGGCGGCGCTAGGTATTGTTGCGACCCCGCTGGATGCCGTGGCGCATGACTGGCTGTCGATTTACCGCAAACATGGGCGATTTGGAGCAACCGCATGAACGACATTATGGTGGCCATCATCCTCGGCATTGTTGAGGGGTTGACCGAATTTCTTCCTGTATCCTCAACCGGGCATCTGATCCTTGCGACCGAGCTTATGGGCTATGATGCGCAGAAATGGGCGCTGTTTAATATAGCCATTCAGCCCGGCGCTATTCTTGCCATTGTTGTCCTGTATTGGCGGACGTTCATGGATGTGCTTGGCGGACTGTTCAAAATGCAGCCAAGCGCCATTGCCTTTGCCCGCAATGTGTTGCTGGCGTTTTTTCCGGCGGTAATTTTGGGTTTAGTCTTTGGTGACCAGATTGATATGCTGCTTGAAAATGCGCGCGTGGTGGCGTGGGCGCTGATTATCGGTGGAGTGGCAATTTTACTGGTGGAAAGGATGGCGCGGCCAGTTGAAAGCGGCGGCGTGGCCAAGCTTAGCTTGCGGCAATCGATCGGCGTTGGCCTGGCGCAATGTTTGGCGATGGTGCCGGGCGTTAGCCGTTCGGGCGCAACTATCCTTGGTGCTATGTCGCTGGGCGTTGACCGTAAGACAGCTGCGGAGTTCAGCTTTTTTCTGGCCGTTCCGACATTGACCGGCGCAACGGTATTGCAACTCTACAAACATGGCAACGGATTGACCGGCACCGGTATGGAGCTGATTGCCGTTGGCTTTGTCGTCTCGTTTTTGGTGGCGCTCGTCGTGGTTAAGTTGTTCGTGACCGCGATTAGCCGCTATGGTTTTGCACCCTTTGCTTATTACCGGATACTTGCTGGAATAGCCGCTTTGATCTGGCTGGGGGCTAAATAGGTCCATAAAGAGACTAATTTATTGTAATAATCTTACGCGGCAAAGAAAAATGATCTGCTCGCACTGAAATAGGTCATGTATACTGACTTAGTTTGCGTTTTTTGACGTGACTTTCGCACTTTAATGACCTAGGCAGGCTCAAAAGTTGGAGATTCGCCGTCATGGCCAAAGAAATTATGCTTAAATTTGTCGGTACCGGCCAAAGCTTCCCTGAAAAGCGGGAGCCGAAACTGCGTGCCGAGGATTTTGCCGAAATCGCCAACCGCTATGCAGCGGACAAGGCCGAAGAGCAGTCTTCGCGTTGTTCACAGTGCGGTGTGCCTTATTGCTCGGTCCACTGTCCGCTGGGCAACCATATCCCCGACTGGTTGCGCCTGACCGCAGAAGGTCGTTTGCGCGAAGCGTACGAGATGTCGAACCTGACATCGACGATGCCTGAAATCTGTGGTCGTATTTGTCCGCAGGACCGGTTGTGCGAGGGCAATTGCGTGATCGAATTTTCGGGGCACGGTGCGGTTACCATTGGTTCGGTTGAAAAGTACATCACCGACACGGCATGGGCAGAGGGTTGGGTTGAACCGATTGTACCGGGCACGGCGCGAGGTCAGTCAGTGGGTATCATCGGCGCAGGTCCGGGCGGATTAACGGCGGCGGAATACTTACGCGTTGCGGGCTATGATGTGCATATCTATGACCGGCATGATCGTGCTGGTGGTTTGCTGACATATGGCATTCCCGGGTTCAAGCTGGAAAAAGACGTCGTGATGCGGCGGATTGATCGCTTGGTTGAAGGCGGGATCGTCTTTCACCAGAATTTCGAAGTGGGCCGCGATGCGAGCCTTGATGAACTGCGCGCCAAACATGACGCAGTTCTGATTGCGACGGGGGTTTACAAGGCCCGTGATATCAAAGCGCCCGGAATTGGCCTGAACGGTGTTGTCGCGGCTCTCGATTATCTGACCACATCGAACCGCAAGGGATTTGGTGACGAGGTACCATTGTTCGATGACGGCACGTTGAGTGCAGAGGGCAAGAATGTCGTCGTCATCGGCGGCGGAGATACGGCGATGGACTGCGTCCGCACCGCCGTTCGTCAAGGCGCAAAGTCGGTCAAATGCCTTTACCGCCGTGACCGTGAGAATATGCCGGGATCACAGCGCGAGGTTGCCAATGCCGAGGAAGAAGGCGTCGAATTCGTCTGGCTATCCGCACCCAAGGCCTTTGGCGGTGATGTCGGCGTAACGAGTGTCCATGTCAGCAAAATGCGCCTCGGCGCGCCAGACGCCTCAGGACGGCGTGCGCCAGAAGCCGATCCGGAGGGGGATTTTACGGTGCCTGCGGATATGGTGATTACAGCCCTTGGTTTTGAGGCCGAAGACCTACCTGTCTTGTTCGGGGCCAGCGACCTAGGCGTCACCCGTTGGGGCACGGTCCGCGTCGATCACAAAACCAGCATGACCAACCTAGAGGGGGTGTTTGCGGTCGGTGATATCGTGCGCGGCGCAAGCCTTGTTGTCTGGGCGATCAAAGACGGTCGCGATGTTACCGAGCATATGCACAAATGGTTGCGGACGAAGGCGGATACGGCGAAGGTTGCGGCCTGATATTTTTTGGCCTGATATTATGGGAGCGCGTTTATGTTAAAGAAAATTACCTTGGCCGCCGGAACCGCATTGCTCGTCTTTGCCATGCCTGTTGCAGCGCCTGTTGCAGCGCCTGTTGCAGCACAAGCCGAAGATGCCAAGGTGGTTGCTGCTGCCCCGATTGATCCCGCAAGACTTGCCATTGCGCAAAAAGCTGTGGGTAAGCTAGTCCCGGAAGGTACGTATAAGCGTATGATGAAGGACATGATGGATGGTATGGCAAATGGGCTGATCCAGCAGATGATGGGCATGGATGCGTCGGCCATAGCCACAGCAGCGGGCGTAAAAGAGGGTGCCGATGCCGTTAAAGGCAAAACGCTTGGCGAACTTGCCGCCGAAAAAGATCCGAATTTCAAGGAACGCATGGATATCACGATGAAGGTGATGTTTACCGAAATGGGCGGCCTTATGAATGACATGGAACCTGTCGTTCGCGATGCTCTCTCCAGGATTTACGCCCGCAAATATTCGGTCAAAGAACTGACGGATATGAATGCTTTTTTCGCCACCCCCAGCGGTTCTGCCTTTGCAGGAAATTTCATGGCAACGTTTACCGATAAGGAAATGATCGACGCATCTTTTGGGATGATGCCCAAAATACTTGAGGCAATGCCCGACATCATGAAAAAGGTAGAAGCGGCAACAGCCCATTTGCCGCCGCTGCCAAAGTCAACAGACGAAGCGGCAATAAGCGCAGTTGCCGAAGCAGCAGATGCAGCGACCGATCCTAATGCCGATGAAACCGGCGAAGAGCCTTGGTATAACGAAGATAACTGGACACCAGCACAGCGTAAAAAAGTAAATGCGCTGAATGATAAATATAGCATCGCATCGGAAAAAAGCACGGCATCTTACGACGCCTATGAAAAGGAATTTACGAAGGCGGTTAATATAGCACGGGCCAAACTAAAGCCCGATTATGACAAAATGGTAAAGGAAGAGCCGCCGAAGATATCTCGCCCAATGCCCCGCCACCACCCGTATTGCCCAAGACATAAAGAGCACACCCAATGACCCAATACTTCCCTACCCCTGAACACGAGCGCCTTGCCAATGAAGGCATGTACCACCCTGAATATGAAGGTGATGCTTGCGGTGTCGGGCTTGTCGCTGCGACCGATGGAAAGGCTTCTAGGCGGGTTGTGGCGTCCGCGATTGATGCGCTGAAGGCTGTTTGGCACCGGGGGGCGGTGGATGCTGACGGTAAGACCGGTGACGGCGCTGGGCTGCATATCGACCTTCCAGTGCGGTTCTTTGACGACGCGATTGCGCACAGCGGACACCGGCCTATGCCCAATCGTTTGGCTGTCGGCATGGTGTTCCTGCCGCGTACCGACTTGCAAGCGCAGGAAAATTGCCGGACGCTAGTTGAGGCCGAGATTATTGAGGCTGGTTATACCATATACGGCTGGCGGCAGGTGCCGGTCGATGTTTCGGTGATCGGCGACAAAGGCCAAGCCACACGGCCAGAGATCGAGCAGATCATGATTGCGGGCCCGATGCCTGACGAGGTAAGCGTGGTCGAGTTCGAAAAAAACCTTTACCTTGTGCGCCGCCGTATCGAAAAAAAGATCATCGCCGCACAAATCCGTGATTTCTATATTTGCTCACTGTCCTGCCAGTCCATCGTGTACAAAGGCCTGTTCCTCGCAGAAAGCCTGTCGATATTCTATCCAGACCTGCAAGACGAACGCTTTGAAAGCCGCGTTGCGATTTTCCACCAGCGTTATTCGACCAATACGTTTCCACAGTGGTGGTTGGCACAGCCTTTCCGTGCGCTTGCCCATAACGGCGAGATAAACACCATTCGCGGCAACCAGAACTGGATGAAGAGCCACGAGATCAAAATGGCCTCGATTGCTTTTGGCGATCATTCGTCCGACATAAAACCGGTGATACCCGCTGGCTCATCGGACACCGCCGCTCTTGACGCAGTGTTCGAAACGCTGGTGCGTTCGGGCAAGGAAGCGCCGACGGCAAAGCTGATGCTGATCCCCGAGGCGTGGCAATCGAACCCGCATCTGCCGCAATCGCACCGCGATATGTATAACTATATGGCAAGCGTGATGGAGCCGTGGGACGGCCCCGCAGCACTTGCCATGACCGACGGGCATTGGGCAGTCGCAGGCGTTGACCGCAACGCGCTTCGTCCGCTGCGTTACAGCATCACCAATGATGGATTGCTGGTGATCGGATCGGAAACCGGCATGGTGTTGATCCCTGAATCTACCATCGTTGAAAAAGGCCGCCTTGGACCGGGCCAGATGATTGCAGTCAATTTGGAGGAAGGAAAACTCTATCGTGACGGCGACCTGAAAGACCGGATTGCAGCCGAACAGGATTATGGCGCGCTCGTTAGCGGTTTCCGTTCCATTGATAACCTGCCCCCTGCCCCGGATGCCCCTGCGCCCTATTCGCGCGCCGAACTGACCCAGCGGCAGATTGCAGCGGGGATGACTCTCGAAGATATCGAGATGGTGCTGGCGCCAATGGTGGAGGACGGCAAAGAAGCTATCGGATCAATGGGCGACGACACACCGCTTGCCGTCATCAGCGACAATCCCCGCCTCATCAGTCATTTCTTCCGCCAGAATTTCAGTCAGGTGACGAACCCGCCCATCGACGCGCTGCGGGAACGGCATGTGATGAGCCTAAAAACGCGCTTCTCTAACCTTGCCAATATCCTCGACGAAAAAAGCCAGAACGCCGATGTTTTGGTGCTCGATAGCCCGGTTCTAACCAATAGCGAATGGTATAGATTAAAGGGTGCCTTTGGTTCGGTCGCTGCCGAAATCGATTGCACTTATGACATCAAAAGCGGTCAAGAAGGCCTACGTGCTGCAATTACCCGCATCCGCGAGGAAGCTGTTGCCGCCGTCCGCAGTGGTAAGAGCGAGCTATTCCTGACGGACGAAAAAGTCAGTGCTGAACGCGTTTCGATAGCGATGATCCTTGCCGCGGCAGCCGTTCACACACATTTGGTGCGCAGTGGCTTGCGGAGCTATTCGTCGGTGAACGTGCGCAGTGCCGAATGCCTTGACACGCATTATTTCGCCGTGCTTGTTGGCGTTGGCGCAACAACGGTGAACGCCTATCTGGCCGAAGCGAGTATAGCCGACCGCCATACACGCGGGCTGTTTGACGGGCTGTCTTTGGAAAGCGCCATCGGCAATTTCCGCACAGCAATCAACGAAGGTTTGCTTAAGATCATGTCGAAAATGGGGATCGCAGTAATCTCCAGCTATCGTGGCGGCTATAATTTCGAGGCGGTCGGACTGTCTCGTGCCTTGGTCAATGACTTCTTCCCCGGAATGCCGAACAAGATTTCGGGCGAAGGCTATTCCTCGCTTTATGTGAATGCACAGGAACGCCATGAGGCGGCCTTTGATTCCGCGATCACCCGCTTGCCCGTTGGTGGGTTCTACAAGCAAAAAGCAGGCGGTGAGGCACATGCCTATTCAGCCGGACTGATGCATCTGCTGCAAAGCTCAGTCGCCAATGACAGCTATTCGACTTACATGCAGTTTGTTGCGGGCGTGCGCGAATTGCCGCCAGTATATTTGCGAGATCTGATGGAATTTAACTTCGCCACCGAACCGGCGTCATTGGACGAGGTTGAAGCTATTACCGAAATTCGCAAACGTTTCGTAACGCCGGGAATGTCCTTGGGCGCGCTTAGCCCAGAGGCGCATGAGACGCTCGCTATTGCCATGAACCGCATCGGCGCAAAGGCCGTATCAGGCGAAGGCGGTGAAGATGCCAAGCGGTTCCGCCCTTATGAAAATGGCGACAATGCAAACAGCGTTATCAAACAGATTGCGTCGGGCCGCTTTGGTGTGACGGCGGAATATCTGGGTGCGTGTGAAGAAATTGAAATCAAGGTCGCCCAAGGTGCCAAGCCGGGTGAAGGTGGGCAACTTCCCGGTTTCAAGGTTACCGAGATGATAGCGCGTTTACGACATTCAACGCCCGGCGTCATGTTGATCTCCCCGCCGCCACATCATGACATTTATTCGATCGAAGATTTGGCGCAGCTGATCTATGATCTGAAACAGATTAACCCGCGTGCGCGTGTTTGTGTCAAGCTGGTCAGCGCTGCGGGCATCGGCACAATCGCAGCGGGTGTGGCAAAGGCGCATGCCGATGTTATCCTGATCTCCGGCAATGTCGGCGGCACTGGCGCTTCCCCGCAAACCAGTATCAAATATGCAGGCACGCCGTGGGAAATGGGGCTATCAGAGGCTAATCAGGTGCTAACGCTCAACGGCCTGCGTCACCGCGTCAAGCTGCGTACCGATGGTGGCCTGAAAACCGGGCGGGATATTGTGATCGCCGCTATATTAGGTGCGGAAGAATTCGGTATCGGCACGCTCAGCCTTGTGGCGATGGGTTGCATCATGGTCCGCCAATGCCATTCGAACACTTGTCCCGTGGGTGTGTGCACGCAGGACGAAGACCTGCGCAAAAAATTCGGCGGGTCACCAGAAAAGGTTATCAACCTGATGACCTTTATCGCAGAAGAAGTGCGCGAAATTTTGGCGAAGCTTGGCTATCGCTCGCTTGACGATGTTATTGGCCGCACCGAACTATTGCGTCAGGTCAGCCGGGGTGCCGAACATCTCGACGACCTAGATCTTAACCCGATCCTTGCCAAGGTTGATGCACCCGATCATGCGCGGCGTTTCGGCATCGCGACCTTCCGCAATGAAGTTCCCGACAGCCTTGACGCGCAGATGATCCATGACGCAAAGCCGGTGTTTGAGCGGCGCGAAAAAATGCAGCTGACCTATACCGTGCGCAACACGCACCGGGCAGTCGGCACACGTTTCTCGTCAGAAATCACACGGCTGTACGGTATGAAGGGTCTGAACGAAGGCCATGTCCATGTGCGTCTGCGCGGGAGTGCGGGACAATCGCTCGGTGCATTTCTGTGTCAGGGGATTACGCTTGAAGTCTTTGGCGACGCCAATGATTATGTCGGTAAGGGGCTTTCGGGGGGCACCATTGTGGTCCGTCCGACAGTCAGCTCGCCGCTCGAAAGCCAGCATAACAGCATCATCGGTAACACCGTACTTTACGGTGCAACTGCTGGCCGTCTGTTTGCGGCCGGGCAAGCAGGTGAACGTTTTGCCGTCCGCAATTCGGGCGCGCATGTCGTGGTTGAAGGTTGCGGATCGAATGGTCTGGAATACATGACTGGTGGTATTGCGGTTATCCTTGGGGCAATCGGCGGTAATTTTGGCGCTGGCATGACAGGTGGTATGGCGTTCGTTCTCGACACCGATGGCATGTTTGAAAGCAGGGCAAATCCCGACAGCATTGTCTGGCAACGGATTGAAAGCGCGCATTGGGAAGATGAGCTTAAGAACCTGATCGCCGCGCACGCGGAAAAGACCGACAGCAAATGGTCGCAATCAATCCTAGAAGACTGGGATCGGCGGCATGGAGAATTCTGGCAGATTTGCCCTAAGGAAATGCTGACGCGGCTAAGCCATCCCCTATCGGATCAAGCAATATTGGTTGCTGCGGAGTAGTAGGTTCAAGTTACAACTGTTTACGATGTTTGCGCTAAGCTGAGTGCTTTGTTCAGCTTTTGCTCAGCCAGTCGCGTGTAATTACGGTCCAACGGCAATATCGCCGCCCCGCGTTTTGGCTCATTTTCTGACGGGCAAAGACGCGGAGACGAAGAGGATATAGTCAATGCGACCTATTAAATTCACTGTTCTGTCCCTGCTTGCACTTGCTGCAATGCCTCTGGTTTCTGCGCCTGTGATGGCGGATGACTTTGCGGGCATACAATTTGTGCCCGGCACTGGTGAGGTGGCCTCGATAGCCATCGCAGCGCCGTTTTCTAACGATAGTGCGCCGCGCCGCGACAGTGCGGAAGAGATGAACGACATGGCGGACAAACTTGCCAATCCACGCATGCAGGACGGCGTCGCCAATATGATCGAGAAGATGACCGCCACTATGATGCGGTTGCCAGTGGGTCAAATCGCGGCTGCGGTTGAAAAGGCTGCGCCAGGCACCATCAAGAAACGTATCCGCAGTGACGCAACCATTGCTGATCTTGCGGGCCGCGATGCGCGCTATCTACCTGAAAATTTGGGTGACAAGAGCCGCGTTATGATGGGCATGGCCAGCGGATTTGCCAAAGCATTTGCCGTAATGCTGCCCGAATTTGAAAAAATGGGCAAAGAGATGGATGCCAGCTTTAAAGAAGCCAAGCTCTCCTCCAAACTGTCTGGCAATCAATAAAGTTTTCGTCCTTGCGCGCGGCGGGGGCATTATGCCGCGCGTAAGAAAATTGGGGGTGAAGGGAAACAATCCCTTCTGATGAGTTCGTCGCGCCCTTGAGCCCGAATGGGTCGCACTCAGGGGTGGGGCAGGTGCGGGGCGGCTTTTAAGCTGACCCCGCACCCACAACACCCCTTCCTTTTTGGCGTTTTCCACCCTAACAGACCTTCATGTGGCAACTCCATCAATTCCCCCTGTGTCCGTTTTCCCGTAAAGTCCGCCTTCTCCTTGGAGAAAAAGGCGTTGCATACGGCTTGGTGCGCGAAAATCCCTGGGAGCAGAAGGATGAATTCCTGCATCTAAACCCCGCGTCGCGCACACCGGTTATGACCGATGATCGCGGCATGACGCTCGTCGATTCCGTGGCGATCTGCGAATATATCGATGAAACTGTCGATAAGAATTCAATGATTAGCGGAAGTGCGGGGTACCGCGCCGAAATCCGGCGATTGGTTGCCTGGTTTGACCAGCAATTTTACGGCGATGTTACCGCGCCCTTGTTGCATGAACGGATGACCAAGCGCATTGTCCAGCGCCAGCCACCCGATGCCAAAGTATTGCGCGAAGCGATGCGGCTGGCGAACAACCACCTCGATTATGTCGATTATTTGATCGATAACCGGGCATGGCTTGCCGGTTCCACCATGAGTATGGCCGATCTGGCCGCAGCGGCGCAAATCTCGGTCGCGGATTATCTTGGCGGGATCGATTGGAGCGGGCATGAACAGACTAAGGCATGGTATGCCATGTTCAAATCGCGCCCAAGCTTCCGGCCATTACTCTCCGAACGGATGGAGGTTATTGCACCGCCAAAGCATTACGAGCTCGTTGATTTCTGATGTTTAGACGCGTTGCTGCTATTGCTTTGCTAGTTGCAACAGCAGCTCCGCTATCGGCAAAGGAAGAGTTCATGCAACACGCTAAAGGCGAATTTGAAGTCAAAATGGCCACCGTCTCTGCAGCAGACGAACCCGTCATGCGGATGTCCATCGACAAGCAATTTCACGGTGATCTTGAAGCAACCAGCACCGGTCAAATGATGGCAGGTGGCAATGAGGGAAACGGCGCGCGGGTGTATGTGGCACTGGAGACCGTTACGGGATCGCTCAGAGGCAAATCGGGAAGCTTCATACTCGTACACCGCGGGACGATGACAAGCAGTGCGCAAGAGTTATCCGTAATCGTTGTTCCGGACTCCGGCACTGGGGAATTAAAGGGAATATCTGGCACACTCGATATCCAGATCACCGGCGGCAAGCATTTCTATAGTATGGATTACACCCTGCCCGCAGAATGACCTCAATCCTTGAAATGTAGGATTTCATTTGCGAACAGGTACGTGGCTCTTTGAAATGTCTAAACCAAAATCGCTGTCAGAACGACAGACGAAAAATCAGAAAACCTGAACAAGCAAAAATGTTGGATTTATATCCTACAAAAAAGTCTTAAATCTACTGTGGGCTTGGACAGATTTCTGCGGGTTTTTCGCTTTAGCATATTTTGGTTTATGCAGAGGAACGAGTGCTATCGCAGCTTCGGCCTGCGAGGTGATGTGGGTGAAATAAATTTCACAACGGTACAGCCGCAACAAAGCCCTCGATTATATTGATTGGAAAGACGCGCTCAAAATATAGTTTAATGCCTTGCTCTCGCCCAAATGCAGGCCCTGCATCGGCGAAAACGCGATTCCCCTCATTTCGGTAATATGCAGCCCGACTTCCGCCAACAAAACCGTCATTTCATCCGGCGTCAAAAACTGGTCCCAATCATGCGTGCCGCGTGGCACCTGACCAAGCCGTTCGGCTGCTTCCACCAATAACAGCTTTGACGAAGTCGTGCGGTTAGGGGTCGAAAGAATAAGCAAACCGTCTGGTTTTAGATGTGCCGCGAGTTCGCCGATAAAGGCGGCGGGATCGGTGACATGCTCGATCACCTCCATACAGGTAACGACATCAAACTTGCCCAGCCCTTGTGTCGACAGCTCACCCGACCTGTAATCAATATCAAGCCCCGATAACGAAGCATGGGCCATAGCAGCGGCAGCATTTTCGGGCGCAGCATCCACCCCCATTACCGTGCCCCCCAGCCGTGCAAGCGGTTCACAAAGCAAGCCGGCACCACAACCGACATCAAGCACAGTCTTTCCGACAAGCGGGGTACGCTCCGTACGGCTGCTCCCGAAATGCCCGTCCACCGCCGACCGCACAAAGCCCAATCGCACCGGATTCAACTTATGCAACATCGCGCTCGACCCCTTGGGATCCCACCACTGCGATGCCAATGCACCAAAATGCGCTGCTTCTTTGGAATTTATTGTCGCTGTCATACTTGCGTTTGTCATTTCATAACCTTATCGATGCTGTCATTCGTAATATAGCCTAAATCAACAGGAAAAGCCCGGAATACATGGCCCGTATTGTAATGAAATTTGGCGGTACGTCGATGGCAGGGACGCAGCGTATCCGCCGTGTCGCGCAAATCGTAAAGCGTCAGGTCGAACACGGGGACGAGGTTGCCGTGGTTGTCTCGGCAATGGCGGGGGATACCGACAGGCTGGTCAATTTCTGTCGTGAAGCCAATGCGCTGTATGACCCGGCCGAATATGATGTTGTCGTCGCATCGGGGGAGCAAGTGACCGCCGGGTTGCTGGCGATGACATTGCAGGCGCTGGGATGCAAAGCGCGCAGCTGGCTGGGATGGCAAATGCCGATCCATACCGATGATGCCCATGCCAAGGCGCGCATCGGCACTATCGACAGCGAGGCGCTTGTGGCCTCAATGGCACGCGGCGAGATTGCGGTGATCCCGGGCTTTCAGGGCCTGAGCGATGATAACCGCATCACGACCCTTGGACGCGGCGGATCGGACACATCGGCGGTTGCCGTTGCCGCCGCCGTTAAAGCCGACCGCTGCGATATCTATACCGATGTTGACGGCGTCTACACAACCGACCCGCGGATCGTGGCACGCGCCCGCAAGCTGAAGACCGTCACCTATGAAGAAATGCTCGAACTCGCGAGTGTGGGTGCAAAGGTATTGCAAACCCGGTCGGTCGGGCTTGCGATGAAAGAGCGGGTCCGTGTGCAGGTGCTATCGTCCTTCACCGACGAAGGCGCGCCGGACGCCAATGAAATCCCCGGAACAATGATTGTCAGCGACGCAGAGTTAGAAAATTGGGAACTGGAGAATATAAACGTGGAACGCCAACTGATAACCGGCATCGCCCATGACAAGAATGAGGCGAAAATTACCCTGACCCGCGTACCCGATCGTCCGGGTGCCGTCGCCAATATCTTCGCGCCGCTCGCCGATGCCAATATCAACGTCGACATGATTATCCAGAATGTCGGGCGCGACAAAGGCGAGACCGATGTAACCTTCACCTGCCCGCAAGCCGATCTAGCGCGCTGTACCGACATATTGGAAAACCAGCGCGAGGCGATCGGTTATAACCGGTTGATCCCCGATACCAAGGTCGCCAAGATTTCGGTAGTCGGCGTCGGCATGAAAAGCCATGCAGGCGTGGCCTCGACGATGTTCAGCTCACTCGCCGACCGCAAGATCAACATCCAGGCGATCTCAACCAGCGAGATCAAGGTCAGTGTGTTGATCGACGAGGATGAGACGGAGCTTGCGGTGCGGGTGCTGCACACGGCATATGGGTTGGACGGGGAGTAGGGGATTGCATACTATGAAAACCATAGCCTGGCAGTTCAAAATTTTTATTGAAATCGTAAACATTTTACTGTAGCTAAAAATAGCATTTGAAGTGATGTATATAATCACTAAGGGACGCGCCGCTGCTACGGTTGCGTCCCTTTTCATTTTTCATCCCAGTTATTGGGAACGACACTGCCATGCCGTTCCCGCACTCATATTATTTACGAGAAACCTCGATGATTTTAATCACCAAGGCAGAAAAAGCTATGCAGAGCATAGCAATCCCAATTGCATTTGAAGTTAATATGTTAATCACCTCCTGTTGCAGCATTATTGATAAATCTGCTGCCAATTCTATTTATACGAACTGGAAGAAAATAGTATGAGTTAAAATCATTTATCCCCGACTTGTCGACGCATTATTTACAAGAACTAAACCAGTAAAATTTTCACGCAGAGGCGCAGAGGGCGCAGAGTTGATTAAATGAAGGCTATTGACGAGATTAGCAGCGACGTGATCGGCACTGCCATGGCCATTCATCGCGAAATTGGCTCAGGCCTACTTGAACCGGTTTATGAGGCCATTCTTGCCAAGAAATTGGCAAGAATGAATTATTACGTAGAAACGCAGAAATCATTAGGGTTTTCGTTTGAAGGCATGGAATTTCCTGCTGCATTCAAAATTGATTTGCTCGTTGACCGCCGACTGGTTGTTGAACTTAAATCTGTCGAGCACATACAACCCGTTCATGCCAAGCAATTACTCACCTATTTGCGTTTAATGAAATTGCCGGTTGGCCTGCTTATCAATTTTGGATGCGAAACTCTCAAAGAAGGAGTAAAACGTGTTGTGAATAATTATGAGAGTTAAATAGTTTATATTTTTCCTTCTGCGACCTCTGCGCCTCTGCGTGAAATATTTTTTCTTAAAGCTAGTTAGGAAACCATCTCCAAACTAACTCACTTCATTCAATACGGTGCTGGTTGACACCAAACCGTATATCCCGTATATACACTTAATGAACGCAACCGTCAAAACCAGCGCTTTCAAAACCGGCAACAGTGTTGCTGTAAGGTTGCCGAAGTCCTTTGGCGTGCAGCCGGGCGACCAGTTTGAGCTGGTGCAGCGTGGTCGCAAGCTGGAGCTGCGCCCTGTTTTTGATCCGGAATTTGAAAAGGCGCAAGTACAGGAACTGGTGCGGCGGCTTCGTGAATTGGGCCCTGTAAATAATCTCGAGCCGCGCGAACCAATCGAATTTCCTGATCGTCCCGGACTTTACTAAGTCTTGTCGTTTTTGCTTGATACCAATATTGTCGTGCACCTTCGGGAACGCAACGATTTCATCTTGGAGCGTTTTATCAAATTTGAAGAACGGCCATTTATTTCAGCTCCTACCTATGTCGAACTCGAGGGTGGTGTTTATGCTCATCCGGAATGGACGGATAAACGGCGCGAAGCTGTTGACGAATTGTTAGCGATGTTACCGATGCTGGATTTCGGCGCTGCGACTGCCAAAGCCTATGGGAGCATATTATCCCAAACAGGCTTTAATCGCCGAAAGATTATCGATCGTATGATTGCCGCCACCGCCTTGGTTCATGACCTGACCCTTATTACTACTGATGGCGATGACTTTGCCGATATCAAAGGCCTCAAACTGGAAATCTGGGAACCATAACAAAACTGACCGCGTGCTAAATTTAGGCTTAGACCATATGTCAGTGTAATGCCTTCACCCATCCATCACCCCGGACACATCAAACGCCTGTGCCAGATCGGCGATCAAATCGTCGGTATCTTCCAGACCGATCTGCAACCGGATGACCGCGCACTCAGCATCCCACCGCGTTGCCGAACGATATTTTTCCGGATGTACAGGCAGGGCCAAGCTTTCAAATCCGCCCCAGCTATAACCGATGCCAAAAAAGTCCAGCGCGTCGATAAATGCAGCCGCCTTTGCCTGATCGCCCTTTAGAACGATGGAAAACAGCCCCGAACTGCCGGTAAAATCCCGCTTCCAAAGCGCGTGACCGGGGCAATCGGGAAGGGCGGGATGCAGCACCGATACGACCTCGTCACGTGTCTCCAGCCAATGTGCAATCTTGATCGCGGATGCCTCATGTGCCTTTAACCGCACCGCCATCGTCCGCAGGCCGCGTGTGGCGAGATAGGCATCATCGGGTGACACGATCTGCCCCAGTTGCTGTGCAGTATGGCGTAGCGCCTGCCAATAAGCCTTATGCGTCGTCACACTGCCGATCATGGCGTCGCTATGGCCAACGACATATTTGGTCGCGGCAAGGATTGTCATATCGACGCCCTTGTTAAGCGCGGTAAAGAAAAACGGCGTTGCCCATGTGTTGTCGAGCAAGGTCACGATCCCGCGCCCACCGGTATGGGCCTTTGCCGCTGCGCAAATCGCGGGTACATCCTGCGTCTCGAACGTCAGGCTACCGGGGCTTTCGAGTAAAACGGCCCGTGTCCGATCACAGAAATGCCCTGATATTGCGCTACCTATCAGCGGATCAAAATAGCGTGTTTCAACGCCGAAATTTTTAAGGAACCCTTCGGCAAAACTGCGGCTGGGATCATAGGCACTGTCGGTCATCAACAGCACATCGCCGGGACGCAAAACAGAGAGCAAAGCGCAGGAAACCGCCGCTACGCCGGACGGATAGAGCATCGTGCCATGCGCGCCGGGTTCCAATTCGGTCAACGCCTGCGCAAGCGACCACTGCGTTGGCGAACCACGCCTGCCATAAAAGAAACGGCCATCTTCGTTGGTTTTCTTGCCAGCCTCCAGGGCCGCAACATCGTCATACAGATGCGTGCTGGCACGCCATACCGGTGCATTGACCACTGGCCCGGTGAGTTCAGGAGAACGCCCGCCGGTGATGATCCTTGTCGCCGGGCTGGTGGCTGGCCGCCGGTCTTTACCTGCTCCGTTGCCCAAGCTGGCCCCTTTGCTCAAGCGGGCCCCGTGGACTTTGGCGTGTCGCGGTCCAAACCCCATTCAGACCAGCTGCCATCATACAGCGCTACGTCCTTCTTACCGGCCAAGCGCGCCCCAAACAGGACAACAGCTGCGGTCATACCCGATCCACAGGTGGTAATCATAGGTTGCGTCATATCAACGTCGGCACCCGCAAATGCCGCGAGCAAGGCATCGCCCTGCTTCCATGTGCCGTCAGCATTATAGAGATTGCCATAAGGCAAGTTCGCGCTGCCCGGAATATGCCCCGAAGCCATATCGGCGCGCGGTTCGGGGTCTTCACCCGTAAAACGCCCTGCTCCACGTGCATCGACAACTTGGGCTTCTTTACTATGCAGGTTGGCGAGCATATCGGCTTTTGCCTTCACGCCTTTGTCATCTTTCCATACGGTGAAATGCCGGTGGCGTAGTGCGGGCTTACCAGTTTCGAGCGCCCTGCCCTCTGCCTTCCATTTGGCAATACCGCCGTCAAGAATCGCAACATCATGTGCCCCGAACAATGTCAGCATCCACCAAGCCCGTGTTGCGCTTTTGAACGGACTGTCATCATAAACTACGATCCGGCTGCCATCGCCAAGCCCCAAAGATTGCATCCGGCTCGCGAATTTTTCAGCAGGCGGTAGTGTGTTGGGAAGGGTGCTATTGCCATCGGCTAGCTCCTCCAAATCCATGAATACAGCGCTTGGGATATGCCCGCCTTCATATTCCGCAGAAGCACTGCGGCCGGCATCAGGCATGAACCATGTCGCATCAACGATCCGCAGGTCCGACGCGCCCATTTCCTTGGCCAGCCAGTCGGTAGTTACCAGTACATCCATGTGATCGTCCTTTATACACTTATGATTCTTACATTCAGAAATAGAAGGCTTTTAGGGTCTCGTCACCCAAAAACCGGTCTTTGCCCAAGCGGGGTGAAGCTGCGCGGACCAAGATCGAGCCGTAGCGGCCCCATTTTGGGCGTCGGGGGCGTGGCCTCACGCCCGATCAAGGCGGCAAGCTTTGCTACATCATGCCCGCTTTTGCCCCAGTCATAATCAAGATTGGCAAGAACAATCGGCACAAAAAGTCTTCGGTCACCAAGCGGATAACTGCGCAATTCGCTCAGCGGGATCGAAAGCTCAACCTCCATTCCGATCCGTTCGCCAGCACCCGCCTCACCCAGTTCCTCTGAAAAAAGCGGTACTTTGTCAGTATGAAACGCTGCGATCACATCTTCCTGCATTTCACTCGCGGAAATAATGATTGATCGCAGCCGCATTGATTTTGCTGCTGCTTTGCCCTGGTTGATGATCCTGATTTCACCACTTATTGTAAGATTGGCCATGCTGACCACGGCCTTTTTGGGAACAAAACTGATGTCGAGTTCCGGTCGCTTTGCGTTTGCAGGGGCGGGCTTGGCGATGAGCTGTGCGATTTCTGGCGCAATAGCGGGCACGGCAGCGGATACCGGGAGAGGCATAGGCGGCGGCGCGTCCTGGGGTTCCTGCACAATCACATGCGCGTCTTCTATGCGCGTATCTGCCAAAACTTCCGACACAAATACTGGTGCATCTTCTTTGTCAAAAACGGCCACTTGATGCTTACGCCGCCGTGTCCAAGCGCCAAGACCAAGCAACGCAACCGCCGCCAGGCCTAGGCCAGTTGCGATCAGCCACCAATTGAGCTTTGCCGGATCAAATCCGCCATCTTCTGTTGGTGTCGCCACTTGGGAGCTAGGTGCTGGCTGGATTTCATTTTCGGGAACAGTTGGCGCCACTTGCGGAACATCTGTTGCTGCTGCGGGCAAAGGTGCGCTTTGGTTAGACTGCGGATTTGCAGTGGGTGCCGCTGGTTTGGGCTTAAAAGGGGGGCGTGCTTTTGAAGTGCTTGGCGTTGGCGTGGGTTCAGCTACACTCACATCCGGCAGTTCAATAACCGGCGTTTTTGTTTGCGGCGGCTCGGCAGGTTCGGCATTTTGCGGATCAAGACGGAAATCTTTAAGTTCCGGCGGAGTTTGCGGCATAGCATCTTGCGCAGATGCACCTGGCGCGCACAGTATAAATAGCGCGAGCATTAACACGCGCAGCATTGAAACCAACCCATCCTTCCCTGTTACATTCATCTGCACTTTGAATGGTGTGGACGCTGAATATGGGATGAATGTCATCGGGGAATGACACGGGCCGTTCGCCGCGCTAGATAGGCCACATGACCGATCAACCAGACACCCGTTTCCTTGGCCAGCTGAGCGCACTACCCGCAACCCCGGAAGAGGCGCAATTAGACTATGTGCCCAATCCGCGAGCAGATACGTTGTATTTGACCCGCTTTGCCGCACCTGAATTCACCTCGCTTTGTCCTGTGACGGGTCAACCTGATTTTGCCCATCTCGTTATTGATTATGCGCCTGCTGCGACAATTGTCGAATCGAAATCGTTAAAGCTATTCTTGGGTTCGTTCCGCAATCATGCCGCATTTCATGAAGATTGCACCGTTGGTATCGGCCAACGCATATTCAGCGAAATGAAGCCGCATTGGCTACGTATTGGCGGCTATTGGTATCCCCGTGGCGGCATCCCGATTGACGTTTTTTGGCAATCAGGGCAGCCGCCAGCGGGGCTGTGGCTGCCCGATCAAGGCGTCGCGGGTTATCGCGGGCGGGGATGATTTCCCCGGCCTGAATACCCGCCTGATTATTTGAACAACCCGCCCAATATCCCCCGGATCAGCGATTTGCCGAGTGAACCGGCCAATTGACGCCCCACTGATGTAGCCGCAGATCGTGCTGCTGATTGCACCATTTTTTCTGCCATGCCCGGCTTTGCAGCCTCACGTGCGGCGACGACTTGCTGGCGTGCGGCTTCTTTGGCGGCAACGGCATCGGCCTTTGCTTGCACTTTTGCTGCCGCAGCAGACTGTTTATCCTCTTCGCTTTGCGCCTGTGCTTCTTGTGCCGCAGCACTGGACTGTAGCGATTTGGCAGCCAGGATTTCTTCGGCAGACTCGCGGTCGATCAACGTGTCATATTTATCACCAATCGCATCGGTCGTTATCATCACCCCGCGCTCTTGCGGAGTAAGTGGCCCCACGCGGCTAGCCGGTGCCTTTATCAACGTCCGCTGCACAATCGAAGGCGAGCCATCGGCTTGCAACAGCGACACGAGAGCTTCACCGATTTTAAGCTCGGTGATTGCAGTGGCGACATTTATGTCGGGATTTTGCCGGAAGGTTTCCGCCGCCGCCTTTACCGCTTGCTGGTCCCGCGGGGTAAAGGCATTGAGCTTATGTTGAATGCGGTTGTTAAGCTGTGCTGCAACGGTATCGGGAATATCGATCGGGTTTTGTGTAATGAAATACACGCCCACACCTTTCGAACGGATCAGGCGGACGACTTGCTCGATTTTTTCGAGCAACGCTTTGGGCGCATCATTGAACAGCAAATGGGCTTCATCAAAGAAGAATACCATCTTGGGCTTATCCGGATCGCCCACTTCGGGCAGCGTTTCGAATAACTCGGATAGCATCCACAACAGGAACGTTGAATACAGTTTCGGGCTGTTCATCAGGTTATCGGCTGAAAGGATATTTATGATCCCACGCCCGCTATCATCGCACTGGATAAAATCAGCGAGCTCAAGCGCTGGTTCGCCAAAGAAGTGTTCACCGCCTTGGGTGCGCAATTGCAACAGGGATCGCTGGATCGTGCCGACCGATTGCTTTGAGATATTGCCATATTCCAACGTCAACTCGTCTGCCCGTTCACCGCAGCTGACCAGCATCGCCTGCAAATCATCCAGGTCAAGCATGAGCAGACCCTCTTTATCCGCAACGTGAAATGCAATGGCTAGCACACCTTCCTGCACTTCGTTCAAATCCATCAACCGGGCGATCAACAAAGGCCCCATTTCCGATACGGTAGTGCGGATCGGATGGCCCTGTTCCCCGAACAGATCCCAGAATTGTGTGGGATTATCCTTATAAACCCAGTCGCTTTGACCAATTTCAGCAGCGCGAGCGGCAAAAATTTCATGCGTTTTGGTTTGCGCAGAACCGCTCATCGCCATACCGGACAGGTCACCCTTTACATCAGCGACAAAACTTGGAACCCCCGCAGCTGAAAACCCTTCGATTATTCCTTGCAGGGTCACCGTTTTCCCGGTCCCTGTTGCGCCTGCGATAAGGCCGTGGCGGTTAGAACGCTTTAGGTTGAGATATTGCGGCACGCCGCCCGCTTGCCCGATGAAAATGCCGTTTTCGCTATCCATTATGATTCTCGTCCTCTTTTTACTTTCTTATTATAAAGCAACAATGTCGCGGGGTATAGGTCAAGTAAATCCTCCTAATGCAGTGCGAAATAGCGAGCTTATTCCCCATCAAACGCAATCAGACTAAATGGTTCAACCCCCGCCGTCCGCAGTTTTGCCGCACCACCCAATTCGGGCAAGTCGACGATGAAAAGCGCTTGGTCAACAATCCCGCCACCGCGCCGGATCAGGTCGACCCCTGCCATTGCGGTGCCGCCGGTGGCGATCAGGTCGTCGACCAGCACGACTTTTTGTCCGGCTTTCACATGGCCGACGTGCATCTCGATCCGGTCGGTGCCGTATTCTAACGCGTAGTCAGTGCCGATTTTTTCGCCGGGGAGTTTTCCGGGTTTGCGCAACATCAATTTGCCAAGGCCCAAAGCATAAGACAGCCCCGCCGCGACAACAAACCCCCGTGCCTCAATCCCGGCAATCAGCGTCGTGTCAGGCGCAACCATCGCCGCCAGCCTGTCGATAGTTGCCCTGAAACCCGGCCCGTCGAGCAACAGAGTTGAAACATCGCGGAACAATATGCCGGGCTTTGGGTAATCCGGGATATTGCGGATAAGCGCGGCGAGATCGGCGTTATCAGTCACCTGTTTCACCTTTCGCACCATCCGCAACCCAAATCTGCCAAGTCAGTAAATCACCATCCTCGGGATCGACGCGATTACCTGTATTCTTAAATCCGTTGTTGATCAGAACATATTGCGACGCCAGGTTATCTATTCCCGTTTCTGCGGTAACGTACATCACAGCCGGATGGTGCCGCGCCCACAGCACAATGTCCCTTACGGCAGCGGTGCAATGACCACGCCCCCTCTGCGACTCTGCTATCCCGTAACCAATTGCCACTGCATGCTTATTATTAGGGGCCAAAAGAAGCGAGCATAGTCCGACCACAACATCTTTCTCGACAACCAGCCACGCAGCCGGAGCGAAAATCGCACGCACGCTACGGGCAAGATCGCGAAGCATACTAAGGACAACATCACTTTCAATTCCGCCAACCGCGATATGCAGCCCGGAAGGCGCAATACCGTCTAGTAAATCTTGAAAATGCGCATCGCTGGCTTCTATTAACATATCAGGTTCCTAAAACACTGGGTCGCAAAACCCAAAAGAAAAAGGGCGGCCTTTTGCAAGGCCGCCCTTTGTTATCCTAAACTAAGGAAACGATTTTCTGAATTGCGAGCCAAATTACTTCAGTTCGACGGTTCCACCAGCAGCAAGGATCTTCGCCTTGATATCTTCAGCTTCAGCCTTGTTTACGCCTTCTTTGATCGCCTTTGGAGCGGATTCAACGAGGGTCTTGGCTTCAGTCAGACCAAGCTGTGTGATCGCACGAACTTCCTTGATGACCGCAATTTTGTTGCCGCCGTCACCCGTCAGGATCACGTCAAATTCAGTCTGTTCTTCTACAGCAGCTACAGCAGCAGCAGGACCAGCTACAGCAACAGCAGCGGCCGCCGAAACGCCCCATGCTTCTTCCAATGCCTTGGCAAGATCAGCCGCTTCGAGAACGGTCAGCTTGGAAAGGTCTTCAACCAATTTTGCAATATCAGCCATATTAATAACACTCCGATTTCTTCTGTATTTTAGGGCCCGCTTCGCCAGTTTCTAATGCTGGAAAGCGCCGCCGGTTAAACGATAAAATTATGCAGCTTCTTTCGTGGCATAAGCCCCAAAAACACGGGCCAGCTTGCCTGCTGGTGCAACAACAATCTGGGCGATCTTCGTGGCTGGTGCTTGGACCAGACCAATAAGTTTCGCACGCAGTTCGTCGAGCGACGGCAGTGAAGCCAGCGCCTTAACGCCATCAACATCAAGGACAGTATCCCCCATCGCGCCGCCAACAATTTCCAACTTGTCGTTGGTCTTGGCGAATTCGACGGCGATCTTTGCCGCAGCCACTGGATCAGTGGAAGTGGCAAGCGCAACAGGTCCGGTCAGCAGATCGCTAACGCTCACATATTGCGTGTCCTTAAGGGCGATTTTGGCAAGGCTGTTCTTGGCGACTTTATAGCTTGCACCCGCATCACGCATCTTGTTGCGAAGATCGGTCGATTGCGCCACTGTCAGCCCGAGATTGCGGGTGACAACGACAACGGCCGCTTCGCTAAAAGTTGCATTCAACGCTGCAACCGCATCAGTCTTTTCAGAACGGTTCATGCATTACTCCTTATTTGAACGCCCCCGTACAAAACGGACACGCCCAACACGACGATACAGATAAGCCTTTTCAGACCATCTGCGGTTAAAAGTCCGTGGGGAAGTTTCATGCCTGATGCTATGTGACCACAAAGTGACCGGAGCGTTTGGCGAAGGTGTGGAGCAAATCCGGCACCTGAAATCTCTACCCCGTCTAGGCTGGACATTAAGAACGGCAAATTCCGCTCACCAACTGTCTCGGACGGTTGTTCAGTGGAACCGTCGCTCCACCAAACGAAAGTGCAATAGCAGGGCGGGGGATAGAGTCAAGGGCACGCCTTTATTTCTGAGCAGCAAGGTTCTTGTGTTCCAAACACGTTATGCAGTTTTGTCTGGGCTTAAGGCCCTTAAAGCCGAAAAAAAAGGACCGAAAAGTTTCCCTTCCGATCCCGTTTCAACTCAATCACAAATCTTAAAATTTACCCGACAAGCCAACAGTAAAGTAACGGCCGATATTATCGTAAATGGATGATCCACCCCCAGTACCGGTGAGACCAAAGGGAGGCCGTTTGTTAAAGAGGTTATCTACGGACAAATAAACATCGGTTTTCGGCGCCAGTTCATAACTAACACGTACGTCGTGATAAAACGCATCTCCAGTCCGGAGAATATCCTGCGCATCGGGATCCTCGGGAGGACGCCCGCCTACAGTAAGCAAAGATTCTGCAGATACGAGGAATTGGCTGCCGATATAACGCAGCCCATAATCAAAGCTTAGCTTACCTAATTTGAGCGTTGCATTGAAATTTGATAAAAATTGCGGATCACCCAATTCCTTCAAACTCTGGTCTGGTCGTGTAGGATCAGATATAAAGGGAAAATCATTCCGCTTAAGTACGTACGTAGCAAGGTTCCTTAGTGAAAGAGAATTGTCGCTGCCAAAATTAATCCGGTAATTGGCTTCAAAGTCCAAACCCTCCGCTTCAAGACCGGAAAAATTCAACGACCGTTGCCGGATAAAGGCTATGTTATTAACCGGTATTGAAGGGTTTTCAGCTCGTGCGCGATCTACCAATGCGCAAAATTCATTGCTGATTGTCGCGCCATCAACGCATTGATCAATGATGTCTTGGGCAGCCACTGAAGAAATCGCATCTTTGATTTTGATACGATAATAATCAACCGAGAATGAAAAATTCGGAATAAATCTTGGCTGTATAATCACTCCAGCCGTTAATGATTTTGCCGTTTCTTCGGTCAAATTGGGATTTCCTCCCGACGTTCCCTCGGGTGTTGCAGAGAGATCAGAAACGAAACCTACCGGGATTCCAAGTGCTGCGCAATTTGCCGCTCGCGTTGACGAACCAGAACCGATGTTATCGACATCACATGGGTCGGAAACACCAAAAAAGTTTTGAACGGCTGGGCCAAATAGTTCGGTTACATTCGGCGCTCTAACAGCCCTTGAATAGTTAACCCGGAAGCGGATGTCTTTTACAGGCGCATATTGTGCACCTAATTTATATGTATACACACCACCGACTTGCTTGGTGCTATATTTGGCATATCGAAATGCACCGTCAAACGAGAGTTCCTCAGCAAATGGAACATTACGCAAAACAGGAATATTTATTTCGGCAAACCCTTCTTTCACGTTAATCGAACCACTCTCATCTTGAAGGGCATTCAAGAATGTCAGCCCGTCCTTTAGCAAATTGATACCCGTTGTATCACCCAGAACACCATTAAGACTATTGGGGACAGTAAAATTGCTGCTGTCGCGACGATATTCGAAACCGACAACAACTCCGATAGGACCACCTGGTAATTCAAAGAAACCGCCCGAATCCGCACTAAGATAACCGGTTACAACATGCTGCCGAAGTTTGGTTCTGGTCGCACTGGTTGTGTTAATGAAGTTTGTAGCCTCTGGACTTGCAGAACCATCGCCAAACACATTGACCGGTACACATTTATCGATATCGAAATTACCTGTATTACGATTGCCAGCAGCCAGTGTTGAACGGCAGACTATGGCATTACGCGTTCCTAGCACACCCGCCACATCACGCACAGCATCAACCGAATTTACAAACCGCTGTTCAACCCGATTATTCAATGCGTTGGATTTGATGCGGGATTCGCCATAAGTGTAGGCCAATTCGTAATTCAGATGGCTACTGAGTTCGCCAGAAAATGCGCCGGAAAAACGGTATAAATCGCGAGTATTTCGTTCACCGCGCGTACCGAAATCGATGTTATTCCGCTGCATAAGAAATGTGCCATCTGGCGCGAGGCTATTTGCAGAAATTACCGAGAGTGCCTGTGCGGACAGATAAGGATTATCGAGCGCAACCTCAATCGGATTGCCTGTACCATTAAATGCCGGGCCACCGGAAAAGGCCAATGTATTGCTCCGCGCAAACTTGCCTTCGGCAGAGAATTTTATGGCTGGGCTAAACTCATAGTTAAACAATATATTAGCAGCATATCGGCGTTGCTCAGGTATAAGCTGTTCATTTCTATTAAAATTACTGCCATCGCCGCCCTCGGTGAAGCGCGAACCTGTTGCTGCGCCATTGGCACGCACCCTGAAATCTCTCGTCCCGAGATTTGCTAATGCCAACGTACCACCGGGCTGGAAACGATAGACACCGAGTGTGCGGCAATTTGATGACTGGCAAATTGTACCGCCATCTGAAAATGATACAGAACGAGTATTTCGAACAAAAATCGTATCTGGGATAGCGTCATTTTCAGTCAGAATATTAGCAGGATTTGTAACAAATTGATCAAAGTTTCTGGAAAAGCTTCGTTCTGACACACCAAGGCTCTGACGATAGTCATATTCTAGTGAAACGGCGATATTACCCTTGCCATTGGCAAAATTCGTTCCGAGTGCAAATGATCCACCTGCTTGATTTGCGTTACTTTTCGAAGACATTCCGCCATAAGCATCAAGGGCCAGTCCTTCGAAATCTTTTTTTGTAATAAAATTGACGACTCCAGCAATTGCATCCGAACCGTAAACAGCGGACGCGCCCCCAGTAATTACATCGACACGCTCCAGCAGTGCAGATGAAATAGTATTGACGTCAACTTCGCTCGAACCCTGCGAGCTTCCAACTTGACGCCGCCCATTTATTAAAACCAAAGTCCGCTGAGTTCCAAGACCACGCAGATCGAGAAAATTAACACCAGCGGTGCCGATAAAACGAGACGAATTGCCTAATGAAAAAGTGGACCGCAATGCCGGAAGATTATTCAGCGCGTCACCCAGAGTAACGCCGCTTCCACGTGTTAATTGTTCGGCAGAAACACTTGTAACGGGGATTGGCGCATCTTCGTTGGACAGTCGTTTAATACGCGATCCGGTGACAACGATAGCATCTTCTGATGGAGTATCTTCATCCGCCGAAGCCGGCGCTTCGACTTGTTCGGTTAGTGCCCAAACAGAACTACTGCACAACATTATAACGAGCGCCAACGGAGCAACGCCGTATTTGAGTATGTGGTTATTGGTCTTTTTCACGATAGGCTCCCAATAGTTACCTGACACCGTTTTTGACGGTATCAGGCATTGTAGTTGCCCCCCATTTTATGTGTCGCGTTGCTTTGTTGAACATTGTGCAATCTACGAATTGATAGCTTTGCAAACAAACATACGTTTGGCAAAGGGATTAGAGCACAATGATGCTATAATTACACTCTGTTATAATATTGTCACAGTGTAACCACGAGATTGCCTAACTCTAAAACGCCGCAATCCCGGTGATCGCACGACCCAGTATCAGCGCATGAACATCGTGCGCACCTTCATAAGTGTTGACCGTTTCTAGGTTCACCATATGCCGCATAACATGATATTCTTCACTAATCCCGTTGCCGCCGTGCATGTCGCGGGCGGCGCGGGCTATGTCGAGTGATTTGCCGACATTGTTACGTTTAACGATCGATATCATTTCGGGCGCGAATTTGCCTTCGTCCATCAACCGGCCAACGCGCAAAGACGCTTGTAAACCAAGCGCGATATCTGTTTGCATATCGGCGAGCTTTTTCTGGTACAGCTGGTTAGCCGCCAAAGGCCGTCCGAACTGATGCCGGTCAAGCCCGTATTGCCGCGCCGCGTGCATGCAGAATTCAGCCGCACCCAGCGCACCCCAGCTTATCCCATAGCGTGCACGATTAAGGCAACCGAACGGGCCTTTCAAACCTTGTACATCGGGAAGCAATGCGTCTTCGCCAACCTCGACATCTTCCATCACGATCATGCCGGTGGTCGATGCGCGCAAGGAGAGCTTGCCCTTGATCTTGGGCGCGGAAAGCCCCTTCATGCCCTTTTCAAGGATGAAGCCCCGAATGCCGCCGCCATGTTCTTCGCTCTTTGCCCAGACGACAAAAACATCGGCGAACGGCGCGTTCGATATCCAGGTCTTCGCACCGTTAATGACGTAACCACCGTCCACTTTCTTAGCTGTGGTGCGCATCCCGGCCGGGTCAGACCCTGCATCCGGCTCGGTCAGGCCAAAGCAGCCAATTAGTGTGCCCGCCGACAATCCGGGCAGGAACTTGCGGCGCTGTTCCTCGCTGCCATAAGCATAGATGGGATACATAACGAGCGAGCTTTGCACCGATGCCATTGACCGGTAACCCGAATCAACGCGTTCTATTTCCCGTGCGATCAGGCCGTAAGCGACATAGCTGGCCCCCGCCCCGCCGTAAGTTTCCGGAATAGTCGCGCCGAGCAAGCCAGCCTGTCCCATCAAAGGGAAAAGTTCCGGTGCATCAATTTCTTCGCGGTAAGCATCGATCACACGCGGTTGCAGCTCACCCTGTGCAAAACCGTGCGCGGCGTCCTTCACCATGCGCTCTTCTTCGGTCAGCTGGTCGTCAATGTTAAACGGATCAGACCAATCAAAACGTGCCATTTCGGCCATGTGCAAAAACTCCTACATGTGCGCCGCATGATAGCAACCGCAAATATGGGCTGGCCTTTAAGCTTTTTGGTGCGTGTCGGCAAGCTGGCAAAGTGAAGCGGTCGACTATAAGGAAAGAATGATGAAGTTCTGATTTTTGAGGAATAACGGAGAGAGCAATGACCGATTATACACCGCGCAAAGGCATGACCGAGGCAGAGATACAAGATACGATCACTGCCGTTCTTGCCGAGGTTACTCTCGAAGAAAAGGTCGCCATGATGTCGGGCAAGGGTTTCTTTGCGGCCTATATGGAGGATAACCGGCTGTGGGGCTCGCGGCCATATCGTGCCGGTGGCGGGGTTGACCGGTTGGGCATTGCACCGCTGTATTTTACCGACGGGCCGCGCGGTGTGGCGCGGGGCAATTCGACCTGTTTTCCCTGTTCCATGGCACGCGGGGCAAGCTTTGATCCTAACCTTGAACAGCGTATCGGCGAGGTGATCGGGATTGAGGCACGGGCACAGGGATGTACGCTGTCTGGCGCGGTCTGCTTCAACCTGCTCCGCCATCCGGCATGGGGTCGCGCGCAGGAAACCTACGGAGAGGACAGCTATCATCTGGGCGAAATGGGCGCGGCTTTGGCGACCGGGATACAGACCCATAATGTCATCGCGACCGTTAAGCATTTCGCACTCAATTCGATGGAAAACGCCCGGTTCAAAGTTGATGTGCGGATCGGCGAACGTGCGTTACACGAAGTGTATCTGCCCCATTTCAAACGCGCCATTGATGCGGGCTGTGCCAGTGTGATGAGCGCGTATAACAAAATGAACGGCGAATATTGCGGCCAGCACCGTGAACTCCTGACCGATATATTGCGCGGCGAATGGTGCTTTGACGGCTTTGTGCATAGCGACTGGGTGATGGGTGTCTATCAGCCCTATGGAGCATCGGCTGGTCTGGATATCGAAAACCCCGAACCCCGCGTGTTTGGCGAGAAACTGGTTGAGGCGGTGCGTAGCGGTTCGGTTGAGCCCGAGGCGATCGACCGCGCCTGTCGCCGTATTCTGACGATGACATATCGCTTCGCATGTGCGCAGGATCCGTTACCTGAATACACCATGGACCTAGTTGCCTCACCCGCGCACATTGCACTTGCCTTGGAAGCTGCGGAAAAATCTGCGGTGCTGCTTAAGAATGACGGCGTGTTGCCGCTGGGCAAAGCGTCCAGCATTGCCGTGCTGGGTAAATTGGCAGCACTTGAAAATACCGGTGACGCCGGTTCAAGCAATGTCCGACCGCCTTATATCATTACGGCACTGGCTGGCCTGACCGCCGCAATGGGTGCCAACAGGATTGCAACCGGTGATGAAGACGACCTGCCTGCTGCCAAGGCTGCTGCGGCTGCTTCTGACGCAGTTGTGGTAGTTGTCGGCAATACCCGCGAGGATGAAGGCGAATATATCCCAGGTGATATAGCCCTTGGTGCCGATGTTCCCGAGGAACTGCGCGCCCAAGCCCGTGCCGTTGCTATTGGCGGGGACCGTGATAATCTGGGCCTGCGCGCCGATCAACTGGCCTTGATCGATGCCGCTGTTGAAAGCGGAAAGCCTGTTGTTGTCGTCATTATATCAGGCTCGGCCATTATGGTTGAAAGCTGGCATGACAAGGTCTCGGCGATATTACAGACGTTTTATTCAGGTATGGAGGGCGGAACCGCGCTTGCCAAATTGCTGCTGGGTGATGTCGTACCATCGGGCAAATTGCCCTTCACCGTGGCAAGGTCGGGGTCCGATTATCCGTTTTTCGACAAGGATGCCGACGCGATTGATTATGATTTGTGGCACGGATATTCGATGTTCGACCGCAGCGGCGCACCTGTTCGCTATGCCTTTGGCCACGGCCTAAGTTACACGTCATTTGGATACCGTGCACTCAAAGCCCGCGTTTCGGGGGACCATATCCAGGTTCAGGTATCGGTCACCAATCAAGGCGATTTCGCAGCTGATGAAGTATTGCAGGTCTATATCGGCCCACCGGGCAAGGATGCGGAACGTCAGCACAAGCTGCTCAAAGGGTTCAAACGGATCAGCATCGAACCCGGCGCGACCAAAACTGTGCAGATCAATGTGCCGCTGGAAACCCTGAAATGGCGTGATCCGGCAACGCATAAATGGCGATTGGAGTACGGGGAATACACTGTTTACACGGGCGGCGCGTCGGATAGTTTGATCGATACGACGGTTACGGTTTAGAGAAGTGTGCATTTAATCTACAATATTCGTCCCCCACGAGCGTAGCGAAGTAATCCAGAGTTATCCTGCACAACTCTGGATTGCTTCGTCGCTTTGCTCCTCGCAATGACGAATGATGCAAATTAAAAGCATGACGCTATTATTGTCATGGCGAGTCCCAAATTTGCGGAAAGTCACACTAAAGCCTCACCTACCCCATGACAAAGGCGTTAAGCTTGTTGCCATCGGGGTCGCGGAAATAGCTTGCGTAAAATGTGTCGCCGCGCGGTCCGGGAGGGCCCTCACAAGTGCCGCCACTCGCCAGTGCGATGTCGTAAAGGCGGTGCACCTGATCCTTGTCCTTCGCCTCCAACGCCACCATGACACCGTTGCCTATACTGGCGGCGTTGCCATCATGCGGCTTTATAAGCCCGACACCAGCTGCTCCGCCGTGCTTCCCCCAAGCGATAAAAGTTTCAGACTCCATCATCCGCCCGGTGCCCATCTCAGCCGCGATCACATCATAAAATTTCGCTGCACGGGCAAGGTCATTGGTACCCAAGGTCACATAGCCAATCATCGAATCATCTCCTCCAAAACAAGTGAGAACATTAGTAGAACATACTACAATTGTCAAGTGGCATTGAGAGGCTGCGCTGGTTACTTGGTAAAGTGTCCTCTGAATTTGTGAGATTATTCTCATTGAATGGTGCCAATTCGAATCGAATTAGCCTATTTGCATTTTTATTGACATTTTAACTTTCTCAGGGTATTTGCATATTATCAGTGATAGATCGACTAAGGGGTTATACCCGAAAGCGCTGATCCCGTAGGGTAACTTACGCACTTGCTTATGGTTGTGAACTTTCGAGTTTGGTTTGTCGAGGAATTTTAAGGGCGGCCTTTGCCGCCCTTTTTTTCAGACTATAAGCCTTTCAGCCAAACGACCAAACATTATTCGCTCGTTGCTCCTGATCGGCTCCGTTTGCTGAGCATAAGCACTCTCAATGAACAAGTCTAACTTGGCAGGGTGTTCGCCAAGCAAAAAAATATGTGAACGCTTTAATCGGATAAAGCAGTAATATTTTTCGCCAGTGGGTAGCTGATAGTTCATTCGCAGCCGGAAAACGTAACCATTATGTTCTGGCGTCATCTGAATTGGAGTGGTTGGCTTAACAAACAAGGCGTCAATAATAGCTGGCAATTCCAGTGACCATTTATAGCGATCAGCGTCGAAGACCCTCAAGTTCGGTGCAATGCCAAAAACACAGCAATTCGGTTGGATTGACGAGCTCACTATTTCTGAAATGCAATGATCGGAATAGCGAACGCGAACACTGAACAACAAATTTGAACCGTCGGAAGCTATCCATGAGAATGCAAAGAACTGCTGTCTCAAATGTTGCAGATCATAATTTAGCCCTATGTGGCTAACAAAAGCAGGTAACAACCAAAAATCCCCCTAAATCCAGCAATGCACCAACTTCGCCAAGTTGGCGGTTTCACCCCCGCTCCAACCCCGCACACGCCTCCCTCAACCAGTCCAGCGCCTCACCCTCCAACTGCGGACCAACAATTTCCAGCACTCGCGCATGATAATCATCCCACCAGCGTAATTCATCCCGCGTCAGCAAGTCCGTATCCACCAAAGCCTTATCAATCGGTGCGAAGGTCAAAGTCTCAAACCCGAAATAGCGCCCCTCTGCGCCTGCAATATCC
>JAYUPC010000106.1:0-10975 GCA_043760355.1 Sphingomonadales bacterium | reverse complement strand
GCCACCGCTTTTGGTATCATGGCGCTGCGGCGCACCTGCGAGCACCTTGTTCGCCGTCGCCGTATTGCTCACTTGCCCGATCCGTTTGAGCAGCGAATTAAACCCGTGATGCTGCAAAAATGCGGCTAGCGGCGCTTCGGGAATGGCGGATAGCTCCATATCCTCAAGCTTTATGGGTAAAGGACAATCTTCCTTGAGCGTAACCAGCACACGTGAAAGTCGTGCTTTATCTTCATGTTCGATCAGATTGTCGCGCATTTTGGAAGGCTTCATGTCCAGCGCGGCTGCCAGCACGCCGTCTAGTGTACCGAATTCCTGGATCAATTTGGTTGCTGTTTTGGGGCCAATGCCCGGGATGCCGGGGATGTTGTCGCTGCTATCGCCCATTAAGGATAATACATCGCCAACCAGTTCGGGACCAACCCCGAATTTTTCCTCAACCCCGGCGCGCTCAATCCGCGCATTTTTCATCGTATCGAGCATATCTACCCCCCCCTTGCCGTTGGCGGCAGAAGGTTCCTCGATTAACTGCATCAGGTCCTTATCAGAGGACACAATCGTCACTTTCCACCCTTGCGCAACTGCTGCCTTGGTATAGCTGGCGATCATGTCATCAGCCTCGACATTTTCCTCTTCGATCATCGGTAATGAGAACGCCAGCGTCGCATCGCGGATCATCGGAAATTGCGGGCGCAGGTCTTCGGGCGCTGGTGGACGATTGGCCTTATACTGGTCGTAAATATCATTGCGGAAACTGGTGCCTGCTTTGTCGAGCACTACGGCCATATGGGTCGGGCCATCTGCCGCGTGCAGATCGTCCGCCAGCTTCCACAACATCGTCGTATAACCGTAAACAGCACCCACTGGTTCACCGTGTATATTGGTTAGCGGCGGAAGGCGGTGATAAGCACGGAAGATAAAGGCGGATCCGTCGATTAGATAGAGATGCTTTTGGTCGGTCATGGGCAACCGATAGCAGCACAGATTTGCTGAGTCTTTGGCAAAAATTATATGCCCCATTTTCCGCTTGCGCTTTCCTAGTGCGCTGCACAATATGCATCCAGATTAAAGGAGTGCGATGCCGTTTTTTGAAATGCACGATGACACCGGAAACATCCGCGATTGCTATGCTGAGGTAGGGCGTTGGATCGAGCAAACCGGAATAGCCGGGCTCAATCTCCGGATGAATGAGGCCGAGGCGATATTCCGGCGGATCGGGATCACATTTGCAGTATATGGCGAGGGCGGCGATCCCGAGCGCCTGATCCCTTTTGACTTGCTGCCCCGTATATTCAGCCGTGCGGAATGGGCGCGGTTGGAACAGGGGATCAAACAACGCGCACAGGCGCTCAATGCGTTTCTGTTCGATGTATACCACCGCGGCGAGATCCTGCGTGCCGGTATTATCGCCCCTGATTTGGTATATCAGAATGCTGCCTTCTGTCCCGAAATGATTGGCTTTGATCCACCAGGACGGGTCTACAGCCATATTGTCGGCATCGACATCGTCCGCACCGGGCGCGATACGTTTGAGGTGCTGGAGGATAATTGCCGCACCCCTTCGGGCGTGTCTTATATGCTCGAAAACCGGGAGATTATGACGCGGATGTTCCCCGAACTTTTCGCGCGTGGCGGCGTGACACCAGTTGATAATTATCCGGCGCTTTTGCTGCAAAGCCTGAAAGAAGTAGCGCCGCCTGCGTGCAAAGGAGATCCGGTTGTTGCGCTCCTTACCCCCGGCTCACTCAATTCGGCGTATTACGAACATAGTTTCCTCGCTGACCTGATGGGGATTGAACTGGTCGAGCCTGCCGATTTGTTTGTCGACGGGGGCCGGGTTTGGATGAAAACCACAAGCGGCCCCAAAGCAGTCGATGTTATTTACCGCCGCATTGACGATGACTATCTTGATCCGCTCGCGTTTCGGCCAGACTCGTTGCTGGGCGTCCCTGGGCTGTTCCATACTTATTTGAACGGAGGCGTCACAATCTGTTCAGCGCCAGGTGCCGGAATTGCGGACGATAAAGCGATCTATGTTTATGTGCCCGAAATGATCCGGTTCTATCTGGGGCAGGAACCAATCCTTGCAAACATCCCGACCTATCAATGCGGCAGACCCGATGAACTCGCGCATGTGCTGGATAATTTGGGGCAATTGGTGGCCAAAGAAGTCCATGGCTCGGGTGGCTACGGGATGCTGATCGGGCCACAGGCCAGTCCCCAAGAGATCGAAGCCTATGCACAGCGGATGCGTGCCGATCCGGCGGGCTTTATTGCACAGCCTACGCTTGATCTGTCCACTGTGCCGACGCTGGGGGAGACAGGAATCGTGCGGCGCCATGTTGATTTCCGGCCTTACTGTTTGGTCGGGAAATCAATGCGACTGGTGCCCGGCGGCCTGACACGTGTGGCGCTTAAGGAAGGTTCGCTTGTCGTCAATTCAAGTCAGGGCGGCGGTGTCAAAGACACCTGGGTTTTGAAAGACTGATGCGATGCTAAGCCGGGCCGCCGAAAATCTGTTCTGGATGTCGCGCTATCTTGAGCGCGCAGAAAGCACCGCGAGGCTTCTCACCATGGGTCAGCGGATGGCCGTGTTGCCGGGGTCGGTGTACCGCGATGAATGGCGATCGGTGTTGCGGGTAACAGGCTGCGAAAACCTGATTGCTGGTAAGGCCGCAATTACCGAAGCCGACATTGTCAAGCTATTGGTGCTTGACCCGGATAATCCTTCTTCGATCCGGTCGTGCATTGCGCTTGCGAGGCAGAACGCCAAATCGGTGCGTACCGCGCTGACGCAGGAAATGTGGGAAGCGATGAACGAAGGTTGGCGCAAGCTCGACAGCTATGATGTGAGCGACGCACGGCGTGAATTGCCAGCCATTATCGATTGGGTGAAGCACCGCGCATCAGTATTCAGGGGTGCTGCGGAAACAGGTTTGCTCCGCAATGCGGGCCATGATTTTCTGCGCATCGGAGGTGCGCTGGAACGGGCGTTGATGACTTTACGGCTGCTCGATGTGAAATATTACGTTCTTCTGCCCGAAACCGAGGTTGTAGGCGGCGGTCGTGATCATTATCAATGGACATCTGTGCTGCATGCTTTATCGGGCGACCGCGCCTATCATCATGTCTATCACGGCACTTATTCGCCTTGGCAAATCACCGATTTCCTTATGGTCAACAGCGCCTTTCCCCGTTCGGTGGCCTTTTGCGTGCACCAGATGCGTGACCATCTAGACTGGTTGGAAAAATCGCACGGCAGCAGGACGGCGGCGCATGATACCGTCGATGAACTTGCCGAATATCTCGATAAAAATGCAGGGGGCAGTATTTTCAAAAAAGGACTGCATGAATCGGTGCAGCATAGCCTGTCGCTTATCAACCGGCTTGCGCGCGAAATCGCGCTCGCTTATCATTTTTAGGGCTGAATAAATGAAGCTCGTTGTCCGCCATCAAACAATTTACCGATATGCCAGCAGTGCCAGCCGGATCGCATTGATGCTTCGTTTGCGCCCTGCTGACTGCGTCGGGCAGCAAGTGATTAGCTGGGGCGTCAGCGTAAACGGCGCAGCGGTTGAACGGTTTTCGATCAACGCATGGGGCGATCATGAGGCAATTTTCCAGCATACCGATCCCGCAAGCGAGGTCACCATTGTTGCATCGGGTATGGTTGAAACCAGCGACCGCGCGGGTGTTGTGGGCGGCCTGAAACGCGATGTGCCGCCTGCGATATTCCTGCGTCAGACGCCGCTAACCAAGCCTAACGAAGCAATACACGCGCTTGGGCAAGCGGCAAGTGGGGACACCTCTCTTGCCCGGCTGCACAGCCTGTCTGCGGTGGTTCGGGGTACCGTCAGCTACCGGAGCGGCATTACCACATCGCGCTCAACCGCGGCGGAGGCGCTCGCTATGGGGCAGGGCGTGTGTCAGGATCATGCGCATATCTTTGCCAGCGCGGCGCGTACACTTGGCATACCGGCGCGCTATGTCGTCGGCTATTTATTGGCGAGCGATGATCAGGACGCGCTGCATGAAACGCATGGTTGGGCCGAGGCTTATGTCGAGGGTCTTGGCTGGGTCGGTTTTGACGCAACAAATGGCGTGTGCACGACTCCTTATTATGTGCGTTTATGCTGCGGCCTTGATGCCCGCGAAGCGGCCCCGATCAAAGGATCTATTTTCGGCGCGAAGCAAATCGGGATTGACGCCGATGTTGTGATCAGCGAAGCAAATGGCGAGCTTGAACAACAAATGCAGCAACAGCAGTAAATGAAGGTGGGCAGTTAGGATGACATATTGTGTGGGGGTGCGGGTTGCCGCTGGTCTGGTCCTCCTATCCGATACGCGCACCAATGCGGGGATGGACAATGTCTCGCGCTTTACCAAGATGTTTACCTTCGAAAATCCCGGCGAGCGGATCATTACAATGATGACGTCAGGTAATCTGTCGATCACCCAAGGCGTGATGAGCACACTGCGCCGTGCGATAAGCCAAGCTGAAGCAGAAGGATCGAACGAAGAAACCATCCTGAACGCGCAAACAATGTTCCGCGTTGCGCAAATCGTTGGTGGCGAGATGCAGAAGATGCAAGGGCAGTACCGCGAATCCATCATGGCGCAGGGCACTCCTGCGGACGCATCGATCCTGCTCGCCGGCCAGCGCAAGGGCGGTAAACACCGCCTGTTCCTGATTTACTCAGCCGGTAATTTTATCGAGGCAACCCGCGACACGCCGTTTTTCCAGATTGGCGAACATAAATATGGCAAGCCGATCCTTGACCGGATGATTACGCCAGAAAGTACAATTGATGACGCATTAAAGGCCGTATGCGTATCGATGGATTCAACGCTTCGGTCCAATCTGTCGGTCGGGATGCCGCTCGATCTGGCGGTGATCCCGAAGGATGTTTTGGGCTTCTCCACGCACCGCCGTATCGAAAATGATGATCCCCGTTTTGGCGCGATTTCGCAAAGCTGGGGCAAGGCTCTGAAAAACGGCTTTGCCGAATTACCCAGTTTTCTGGATTGAACATTACAAAGCGGCGCTAAATTCGTATTTGCTTTGAAAATCAGTTAGCCGATTTCGAAATCGATAAGGTGGCGGATTCAAAACCGCTTGCTGCGGCGGACATCCTCTGGCAGCCAAGATGAATGACGTTACTGCTCACGCTGGATTTGCTTGCCCGGGGAGGTTCGCTGTCGCTGTTGTTACTCTGGAGCTCGCTGTTATTGCGCGATCATCGACAGGCGCTTGCGGCGCGGATTGCCATATGTATGAACATTACCATTGCGTGCCATATCGTCGCGAGTATTCCTGGATCAATCGGACACGGCACGTTTGATGTGGTTTTCGAAATTGGAGCTGGTTTGGTTCCGGGCTTTTTCTGGTTGTTTGCTCGGATATGGTTCAATGATGAAACGCGGATCGGTTGGCGAAGCTGGGCTTTACTTGCGATTGCTGCGTTGAATGTTTTGATCATAATCCACACCTATCCCGCAAGACAGGCCCCGTTCTTCATTTCCGTTACCTTCATGCGGATAATGATGTTTAGCTTCGGAATCGCGGGTCTTTGGGTTGCGTGGAAAGGCCGTGAGGGCGATCTGGTGGAGAGCCGCAGGCGCTTTCGGAAAGTGATGATCTGGACCGTTGGTGCTTTTGTTATCCTTACTAATGCAGTTGAAGTTCTGGCGATGAACGATGTCATTCCCAATCAGTCGCGCTACTTAATCGAGGCTGGTATATTGCTTTTGAGTTTTGCCTTTTGCCATACGATGTTTGCCATTCGCGACGATGAGCTGTTTGCAGGAGCTAATATTAAAATTGCAGAGCAAACGCCAGATAGGGTGCAGTACAACGAGATATATGCGTCGCTGTCTGACAAGCTGACCGCTTTTATGCAAAACGAATTGGCGTGGCGTGACGAAGGCCTGTCGATTTCCAAACTTGCAACCTCGCTTGGTGAGCAGGAATATCGCCTGCGCCGCACTATCAACGGCGCGATGGGATATCGCAATTTTGCTTCCTTTTTGAATAGCTATCGTCTGGCTGAGGTCAGGCAAGCCTTGGCCGACCTCAGCCAAAAAGAAGTGCCGATCATCACCATCGCACTCGACGCTGGTTTTGGGTCGCTCGGCCCCTTTAACCGGGCATTTAAGGAGGCCGAGGGAATGACGCCAAGCGAGTACCGGAACCACATAGGCTGATTGATTTCGAAACCGGCTAGCCGAATTTGGAAATTGCGGAGCGCATATTTTGGTAGGTGGCTAAAAAAGCACCATATTCTAACTGGAGGTTCTATGTCGCATTCAACCAATCCTTTCACTATCTTTCTGGAAATGGGCTTTAACGCATTCATGGTAGATTTTATCCGTTACATCGTCACCGCCAGTGCTGTTGCGTTGTTCGTATGGCTGGCGATGCGCACTACGCTTAAAACCCGCAAAATCCAAAAGCGCACTGCCACGGCAAAAGACATCACCCTTGAATTCCTGCAATCGGTTCGGTCTTGCGTTGTGTATGTCGGGGTGACAGTATTCCTCGTCTGGTGCATTAATATGGGCATATTACAGAAGGTCGGGCCAAGCTTTGGCCTATGGAATGACATCGCCTTGTGGGGCGCTATGGTGGTTGCCCATGATGCCTATTTCTATTGGGCACACCGGACGATGCACCACCCGCTGCTGTTCAAACGTTTTCACCTTGCGCACCATAAATCGATCACACCTACGCCGTTTGCAGCCTATAGCTTTTCGGTGGGGGAGGCATCAATCATGGCGCTGTTCGTGATCATCTGGCAGTTTTTCATTCCCACTCCCGGGCTTGTTTTGCTATCGTTCCTGTTATTCCAGATCACCCGCAATGCCATGGGCCATGCTGGTTTTGAACTGATGCCGCGCTGGTGGCTATCAACGCTCATTACCAACTGGATCAACACGACCACACATCATGACTTGCATCATGCGGGCAGCTTCAACCATAATTACGGCCTTTACTTCACCTGGTGGGACAAGATGATGGGGACCGAGCATCCGGATTATCATACCAAATTTGCCGAAGTTGTCGGACGGTCAGCAAAGCCAACGCACCCTCACGGCGTGGCGGCTCTATAACATGGACATGTTATGGGGTAAGGACATAACTTGACCAATCTAGCCAAACACCGCATCTGATCATTATGATCCTGTTATACAATGCCCCGAACCCCGCCCCAAATCCCCGACGTGTGCGTATCTACTTGGCGGAAAAGGGTATCACAGTTCCCATGAAGGAACTCTCTATAGTCGCCCGCGATCACAAAGCATCCGATTTCACCGCCAAATATGCGCCCGGTCAAGTCCCTGTTCTTGAACTTGATGACGGGACGATGATTGGTGAGAGTATTTCAATCTGCAGGTATTTTGAAGGGCTGCATCCCGAACCGCCGATGTTCGGGTCCGGCGCGCTGGAGGCTGCTATAGTCGATATGTGGATCAGGCGAGTGGAATTTATCCTGATGAACCCTGTCGGTGCGGTGTGGGCACATACCCATCCGTTCACCGCAAAGGTCGTGGTGCCGCAATATACCGAATACGGTGAAAGCAACCGGCCCAAGGCGATCGCCGCGATGAAGGTGTTTGACAAGGCGCTGGCGGGTGGCGGCTATTTGGCGGGTGAGACCTATTCGGTCGCCGACATCGCGCTGCTGACGACAATCGATTTTGCCGCCTTTATTGGCGTGCCGGTGCCTGATGATGCTTCGGCTCTGCTCGATTGGCACGGGCGGGTGTCGGCAAGGCCAAGTGCGGCGGCTTAGGGTTTCTTAGCCCATACCAACTGGACATCGGCGGGCTGGCGCTTTATCGGCCCATGGCATGACCATAGCTCCCCAAGATTCCATCCTCATCGTCGATTTCGGCAGCCAGGTAACCCAGCTTATCGCGCGTCGTGTGCGCGAAGCAGGGGTGTATAGCGAGATCGCGCCGTTCAATTCGGCCGAGGAAGCATTCCACCGGATGCAGCCCAAAGGGATTATCCTGTCGGGCGGACCGGCCTCTGTAACCGAAGCAGACTCCCCCCGTGCGCCGCAATGCGTAATCGATAGCGGTCTGCCGATCCTCGCCATCTGCTACGGCCAGCAGACGCTCTGTACGCAGCTTGGTGGTACAGTAGAGGGCGGTCATGCGGCGGAATTTGGTCGTGCTGACGTTGAAATCCTGAAGTCCAGCCCGCTGTTCGATGGCTTCTGGGAAACCGGCAACAAATACCCCGTATGGATGAGCCACGGCGACCGGGTGACCGTTGCGCCAGACGGCTTTGAAGTCATCGGCACATCGCCCAACGCGCCCTTTGCCATTTGTGTGAACGAGGCCCGGCGTTATTACACAACAATGTTCCATCCAGAGGTTGTGCATACGCCCGATGGCGCAAAACTGCTGTCAAACTTTGTCCATAAGATCTGCGGTTTGACTGGTGATTGGACAATGGCCGAATTTCGCGGGGTCAAGATTGCAGAGATACGCGAACAGGTGGGTGAGGGCCGCGTAATTTGCGGCCTGTCTGGCGGTGTCGATAGCGCGGTTGCCGCGGTCCTGATCCACGAAGCAATCGGCGACCAGCTGACCTGTGTGTTTGTCGACGGCGGCATATTGCGCCAGAACGAACGCCAGCAGGTTGAGGAATTGTTCCGCGAACATTATCACATCAAGCTGGTTGTGGTGGATGCCGAGGAACAGTTTATGGGTGGTCTCGCTGGACTGACCGATCCCGAAGCCAAACGCAAATTCATCGGCAAAACCTTTATCGATGTTTTCGAAGCGCAAGCCAAGAAAATCGGCGGTGCGGACTTCTTGGCCCAAGGCACGCTCTATCCCGATGTGATTGAAAGCGTATCGTTCACCGGTGGGCCTTCGGTGACGATCAAGAGCCACCATAATGTCGGCGGCCTTCCCGAACGCATGAACATGCAGCTGGTCGAGCCTTTGCGCGAACTGTTCAAAGACGAAGTACGCGTGCTCGGCCGCGAACTTGGCCTGCCCGATATCTTCGTTGGCCGCCACCCGTTCCCCGGCCCCGGCCTCGCCATCCGCATACCCGGCGAAGTGACCAAGGAACGCTGCGACATATTGCGCAAGGCCGACGCGGTGTACTTGGAAGAAATCCGGAGCGCCGGTTTGTACGACGAAATCTGGCAAGCGTTCGCCGTGTTATTGCCGGTCCGCACCGTCGGCGTAATGGGCGACCATCGCACCTACGACAATGTCTGTGCGCTAAGAGCAGTAACCAGCACCGACGGGATGACCGCCGACATCTACCCCTTCGAAAGCGCATTCCTGAGCCGGGTGTCGACACGGATCATTAATGAAGTGAAGGGCATCAATCGGGTGGTTTATGACTATACCAGCAAACCACCGGGGACGATTGAGTGGGAATGAGGGCAGTTTTAACTCAAACTAGGTTAGTCGACATGGAAGTTTTCTCGTAATGCCAACCATCCTCACCCACGCCGTCATCCCCCTTGCCGCTGGCCTCGTTCTTGGACCATCACGGATAGCAAAACCTATCCTTATTGCAGGTATCGTCCTTGCCATGTTGCCCGATGCTGATGTGGTCAGCTTCAAATTTGGCATCGCCTATGCCGACCAATTCGGTCACCGTGGTGCAAGCCATGCGCTGCTTGTCGCGGCGGGGGTGGCCGAGTTATTGACGGCTTTATTCCGGCCAGAAAACTGGAAGCTGATCTTCCTTTTCCTGTTCCTCAGCATGGCGTCGCACGGCTTGCTTGATGCTTTTACGAATGGTGGGCTTGGGCCTGCATTGCTCTGGCCGATCGACGATGCGCGCATTTTTGCGCCGGTTACGCCGATTCGTGTATCGCCTATTGGTATGGGATTTTTTAGCAGTCGGGGTGTGGCAGTCCTATTTTCAGAGGCGCTTTGGGTGTGGTTGCCGGCAGGCTTTATGGCTTTGGCGGGAAGGGCGTTGCTGAGACAGAAAGCTTGACATTTTAGCATTATGTTTCTATTTTGTTCCAATGACAATTATGTATTTTATCTTTCGTTCTGACAGGGTTTTCGGGCATAGCTGTAGCTGTTCTTCAAACCCCGATTCTACTGTGAACTTGTATGGTTTTCTGCCAAAAAAGGAGTACCCCTTATGTCCATCGATTACATTATGATTGGATCAAATGATCTTGCACGGTCACGTGTTTTTTACGACGCGGTGATGCCTCATCTGGGCGGTAAGATTGCGCATGATTATGAAGGTATGACCTTTGGCTATGACATTGGCGGCGGGACGACCGTTTGGATTGCACGGCCTTATGATAAAAATGCGGTGGTTCCTGCCAATGGCTCGATGCCAGGCTTTGGCTGTGCGTCCACCGAAGCTGTGGATGCCGCCCACGCCGCGGCCCTTGCTAAAGGTGGAACCAATGAGGGCGATCCTGGTCCAAGGCCGCTTTATGGTCCCAAATTCTATGGCGGCTACGCTTGCGATCCAGACGGCAATAAAATGAGTTTTGTCCTCGCCGGAACATTGGCAGAAGGCGGTAGTGAATGAGTATCACGCTTTACGGAATCCCCAATTGTGACACGGTAAAAAAGGCGCGGGTATGGCTTGACGGACGCGGGATTGCCTATACCTTTCACGATTACAAAAAAGCTGGGGCTGATGCTGCGAAACTGTCGGCTTGGTGTGAGGCAGCTGGATGGGAAACGATCCTCAACCGTGCTGGTACGACGTTCAAAAAACTGCTCGATACGGAAAAAGCGGATATGACACAGGCCAAGGCGATTGCGTTGATGCTTGCGCAGCCTTCGATGATAAAGCGGCCAGTAGTTGAATATCCTGACGGTGTTTTGGTGGGTTTCAAACCCGATATCTATGAAAAGGCTTTTGCATGACCCGCACACTGATTTCTTCTGGCTCACCCTTTGAAAAAACTGTCGGTTATAGCCGCGCCGTTGTGCAAGGTGATTGGTGCTTCGTTGCCGGAAC
>JAYUPC010000105.1:0-3795 GCA_043760355.1 Sphingomonadales bacterium | reverse complement strand
ATCTAAAAGGAATGACCATGAAGAAACTCCCAATAATTGCTGCTTCGTCTGTGTTATTGTTGGCGGTGGCAGTATATGCAGCACCCGGGGATCGTATTACAAAGACCGACACTGACGGCAATGGCTTGGTCAGTAAGACCGAAGCCATGACCGCAGCCGACATGCGCTTTGCAAAGATGGACGCGAACGGCGACGGCCAAATTAATGCTATTGACCGCGAAGCCAAGCTAAAACGGCGTTTTGCCGAGATGGATGGCGACAAAAATGGCGCGATTAACGAAGCTGAATTTGTAGCGGGGCATACACGCAAAGAACGCGGTGGTATGGCAAAGGGTTTCGATGCGAACCGCGACGGCGAGCGCGGCAAAAGTGGGCGCGGTGAATATAGTCGTCGTGGCAGACAGGGTGGTGGCATGAAAATGCTTGGCCTTGCAGACACCAATAATGACCAGGCCGTTGGTAAAGACGAATTTCGCGCTGCTTACGCCGCCAACTTCGCCAAGGCCGACAGCAATAACGACGGAACAATCTCTACCGAGGAACGCAAGGCGATGCGCAAGATGATGCGCAGTGAACGTCGCGGCGGTTCTGGTCCCGAAGTATAAGCCCTATCCCGAATCAACGCAGGTACCCCCTTAATCCTGCGATGCTACTGGCTGGAGTGTTCTATATCTCTAATCAAATGGAGCCTCGGGCAAATTTCGGTTAAGCTGAAATATATGACCAAAACTCGACCCCATCTTTTGATTGTTGATGATGAAGCATCGATCCGTGATCCTTTGGGCAAATATCTCGAACGACAGGGTTTTCGCGTTACCGAGGCTGATGATGCGGCGGCGGGGCGTTCTGCGCTGATTGCGTATGACATCGATCTGGTTTGCCTTGATATCATGATTCCGGGTGAAGATGGCCTTAGCCTATGCCGCCATATTGCCGCAAGTGGCGGCCCTCCAGTGATTTTGCTCACTGCCAAATCGGAAGAAACCGACCGTATCGTTGGCCTTGAAATTGGTGCGGATGATTATGTCGTCAAGCCATTCTCTCCGCGTGAATTGGTGGCGCGTATAAAGGTTATACTGAGGCGGGTTGAAGCTGGTGTGCGTAATATGCGAAGTGAGGGCGACAGTTTTGCCTTTGCCGGATGGACGCTCAAAACCAGTGAACAGGCTTTGTATGATGCAGGCGGCGTGCTCGTAACATTGTCTTCGGGCGAATACCGTATGCTGGAGGCTTTGGTCGAACGCGCAGGCCAAGTGCTCAACCGCGATCAACTACTAGACCTGACCAAAGGCCGCGAAGCTGGGCCATTTGACCGCGCCATTGACAACCAGATCAGCCGCCTGCGCCGCAAAATAGAGCAAGACGCCAAAGACCCGCAGATCATCAAGACCATCTGGGGCGGCGGATACCGATTCTCAGTCGAGGTGAGGCGGGTGTGATGGCCAGATGGGGGCGTAACCTATTGCCACACAGCTTGTATTGGCAACTGATCGGGGCAGTGGCTCTCGGGTTGCTATTTATTCAGGGTATTTCGGCAACTGGCGGATATTATGCACAGAGCAAGGTGGCTGTATCACAGGCGGCGTTTGTACTGCGCGAGCGTACCGCCAATATGGCGGAAAAATTGGAGGAGCGTGGCCAAGGATGGGATGCGGCTTTGCAACGGACACGCAAACGCGGCAACGCACAGATTGTGTTCATGATAACGCCGCGTGCAATGGTGTTGCCGGACTATACCCTAGACGAAGAACTGACACAGGCAGCGCGGCAATTGTTGCAAACCGCAGGGAAGGGTTTGGAAAATATCGCCGTATCAACCGGACCTGTTGGTGCGCTGCCTAAACAGCTTTCTGATCCACCAATGCAAAGCCGCTTCGTCCGCCGTCTGCGCAATCAAGGCGCAGGTGATCCCGCCAAAGCAATCCTGCTTACTGCACAGACACCTGACGGCCGCTGGATAAGCTCTGCCAGCTTTGTTCGACCGATGAACAAATTTGTGGCTTTAAGATTGTTACTGACAACGCTTGCAATTTTTGTCGCTGTTATGGTGCCATTGGCGCTTGTAGCGCGCCGGATTGTGAGGCCACTCGAACGCCTGACGGAACGCGCAGCACGGGTCGGGACGAACGATGATGCAGTGCCACTTGAAAGTGAGGGACCTGCCGATATTCGTAATTTAATCGATAGCTTCAACGCAATGCAATCGCGGGTGGCATCTTTGCTGGGCGAAAAAGATGTGATGCTGGGCGCGATTGGCCATGATCTGAAAACCCCGCTTGCGTCGCTCAGGGTGCGGGTGGAATCGGTTGCGGACGATGTTGAGCGCGATAAAATGGCGGCGACCATAGACGAGATGGCGACGATCCTGGACGATATCCTGATGCTCGCACGGCTCGGCAAATCGGGGGAGGCCAGCCAGCGGACCGATATCGGCGCGCTGGTGGAAACGGTTATCGAGGAGTTTGCGCAAGCAGGTGGCAGGGTTGCATTCACCCCGCCCGAACAGCGCGTGATTGCGGACATCCGCCCGGTCCTGATCCGCCGCGCCCTGCGCAATGTGATCGGCAATGGAATCGAATACGGAGACAGCGCCAAGATTACGGTGCAGCAAGAAGGCGACAAGGTGGCGATTATCGTCGATGATAACGGCCCGGGCATCCCGCCTGACAAGATCGAACAGATGTTCGAAGCCTTTGCCCGCGCAGAAGGTTCCCGCAACCGCGAAACGGGGGGATCGGGACTGGGCCTGACTATCGCTCGCGCCATACTGCGCAGTCACAGCGGCGATGTAAGGTTGGAAAACAGGGCAGAGGGGGGATTACGGGTTTGGGTGGAGTTTGGGTGATTGGGGGGAGCGCTCACAAATTATGCACAATGCGGTCAAAATACTATGCAATAGCTAAGTGTAATTTCGGATCCAAACAAAGTTGGAAAACTAGCCTAGCTCACCAATTCATTTCAATTTCAAACTTTGTTCATTAATAATTTCTGGTCATTTTAGATTATATATTACTATCCAAATTTGATAAATATTTGATATTTTACTATTAAGATTTGTTTTCTAGAAGTTTAATTTGTTCTCTGACTTGTTGGTATTGATGAATGGCAGATCGAGCTTGGGCTAAAGCTGCTTTTTGACCACTCGCTTCGTCTCCTTCATCTTCGCTATCTTCATCATCGGTTTCGGGAGCGACAAAATCAACATTTCCACCCTTCTCATTGAAGGTGAGAAGTTTTTTGATCGAAATTTCAAGTGCTGTCGTTTGCTCACCATCAAGATTCGGCAAATCAGATTTAATTTCCTTCAATATTTCAGCATGAGCTAATTCTTTTTTCTTTTGTTCCGTTTCTCGTAGTTCGTTTTCGATGACATTATTAAGCAGCTTTTTGCTACGAAGTTCTTCAATTTGATTGCCGATATCTATTACATCTTTCGCAACGGATGCGACATTCTTGGAAATCATTGCCAGAAGCTTAGTTACAGTTGCCGTGCCCACCAAGATCATAATTATAGATCCTGTAGAAGCTCTTGTTATCTTTGTATTTTCTGGTTCCTCGTTAGCTGCGAGAGCAATGCCACGAATGATTTCATACCAGTCTTTGCCAGCTTCTCGCCAGTCGGAAACATTGTTGATTGATGCATCCTTTTGAAAACCTATGCGGATAGTGATGCCATCAGAATCTCTTTCTTCGGACGCGACGAAGCTAGGCTCAGGACCTATTAAAGTGCTTGCATAGTTCGTTCGAGGTTGATTCAATGGTGATGCGAAGGAGGCATTGCCATGAGTGATTTGA
>JAYUPC010000104.1:0-33517 GCA_043760355.1 Sphingomonadales bacterium | reverse complement strand
ACCCGCTATGACCGATGCGCACACACCTTCATGTCCGCCATCTGCATCGCTGCAACCATAATCTTCTGGATCAATCAATGAGTCCTGAGCCTAGCTATAAAAATTTATTCACTTGGAGGCATGCTTACGCGCACGAGCGGAGCACATCTGCAACTTTAAGAGATGTCTACGAGGCGCACAGAGTAGCCCAATATGTGATCCGGTCATTTGTGAAAGCATTCGAGGTTGGATAGAAAATGTCGGTGATAGGCCATTTCATTTATACATCATCGAAACGTCGACTTGAAATGTAGGAAATCCTCTGCCATCCTCTTATTGTACATCGTTAATTCGCCGTGGCTGTCGGCGTTGTTATCAGCCCTTAATGTATTTTCTGTTTTGCACAGTATCGTCATTGCGAGCGTAGCGCGGCAATCTAGGGTAGAGAGGCTTGACTCTGGATTGCCGCGCTTCGCTCGCAATGACGGAGGGAATGAGTTCTCAACTATCACCCCAAAATGTTGGGAATAAAAACCGTGAATCACCTGTGAACTTGCACGTAATTCTGCGGGTTTCAGGCTAATCTCTTGTTGGAGATTTTTACCGGAAAGGCGGCTCGTTGAACGCCCTTAGCTTGCGGCTATGCAGGCTGTTTCCAGCTTCACGTAGCAGTTCGCAGGTTTTGATCCCGATCTGCAAATGTGCGGCGATGGCTTCTTCGTAAAACCGGTTGGCTTGCCCCGGCAGTTTGATTTCACCGTGAATTGGCTTGTCCGACACACACAGCAACGTACCGTAAGGCACGCGGAACCGGTATCCTTGCGCGGCGATTGTGGCGGATTCCATGTCGATACCAATCGCCCGGCTTTGCGAGAAACGCAGCACGGATGCGGAATAGCGTAATTCCCAGTTGCGATCATCGGTCGTTACCACCGTCCCCGTGCGCATCCGGCGTTTCAGGTCGGCGCCGCTGGTGCCCGAAACCTGCTCGGCTGCGGCGGCGATTGCCTGCTGCACTTCGGCAATAGGTGGAATCGGGATTTCGGGTGGCAGTACAATATCGAGGATATTGTCATCGCGCAAATAAGCATGGGCAAGCACATAATCACCGATCCGCTGTGTTTCGCGCAGACCGCCGCAATGCCCGATCATCAGCCATGCTTCTGGCCGTAGCACCGCCAAATGGTCACAGATCGTTTTTGCGTTCGACGGCCCGACGCCGATATTGACGAGCGTAATGCCGCTGCCATCCTCGGCAATCAGGTGATAGGCCGGCATTTGGTGTTTGCGCCATGTGCTGTCGGCAACCAATTGCGCAGCATTACTGGTAGGTTTGTCAACATACAGTCCACCAGCACCCGATAATGCAGTGTAGCGTCCGTTGCCGACCTGGGTACAAGCCCAGCTAACAAATTCGTCAACATAGCGGTGATAATTGGTGAACAAGATGAAGCGCTGACAATGCTCGGGCGGGGTACCTGTGTAATGTTTGAGGCGGGCAAGCGAGAAGTCGGTGCGCAGCGCATCAAACAGGGCAAGTGGTGAGCCCGTGCTACTCGATGCGTCAAACATACCATCCGCAATCTCGTCCCCAATATCGGCAAGTTCGGTCGTCGGGAAAAAGCGCGCCAATTCCATCGGGCTGACATCGCCGAGTTCCAAATCACTGCGGCCATCGAGCACATAGGGAAACGGGATTTCCTGCGTACTTCGGCGAATCTCGATCTCGACATCATATTGTTCGATCAACAAATCGAGTTGTCCGCCGAGATAATCAGCAAATAGTTCTGGCTTGGTAATCGTCGTGCGATAGGTTCCCGATTTTTCCAGCCGACCATAAGCGAGGTTGGTTACATTCTCCCGCTCGCTTCCCCCGTAATGAATAACCAATTCGGGATAGGTGAATTCACCATTTGTCCGCGAAGCCGGTTCTGGCCGGATGCGGTCCTTAAGATAGCGGGATAAAGCAGTGCGGAGGCGGTCTACTGAGGCATTATACTGCGCAGTGATTTCGGAAACGAGATCCAACGATTGTTTTGAGGTCATGACGGTATATCCCCGAAATTTGGTGAGCGCGCAATAGAAAAAGGCGGGGTTTGATCCCGCCCTTTTATTATTCCAGCAATATTAAAAGTAGAAGGCTTAGAGTTGCCCCAGCATATATTCGGCCGAGCTAACCTTGAAATCACCCGGAGCTTCGACGTTCAGCTGTTCAACGACACCGTCATTTACGACCATCGAAAAACGCTGTCCGCGCTTACCCATGCCGAAACCCGAACCATCCATAGTGAGGCCCAATGCTTCGACAAAATCGGCATTGCCATCGGCAAGCATCGTGATCGCATCGGATCCGCCGGCCTTGTTCCAGGCACCAAGAACGAATGCGTCATTAACAGCGGTAAAGGCAATTTCGTCAATGCCTTTGCTGGCCAGTTCGCCTGCTTTTTCGACAAAGCCGGGCAAATGTTTTGCCGAGCAAGTGGGCGTAAATGCGCCAGGAACAGAGGCCAGAGCTACCCGGCGACCAGCGAAATAATCGGCGGACTGAATGGCTTGGGGGCCTTCCGGTGTTGCCTTAACAAGCTTTATATCTGGAATTTTATCACCAACAGAAATCGTCATTACATTATCCTTTTCAAAGTGGGGGAGGTTGAAGCTGTCATCTTGCAGCAGGTGATAAGTGTCAAGTGTGAAGCGGCTATGACTGCGCAAATATGGTGAACAAAATACGCGTAAATATCCTGAATATCTCTTTACCTTGGCTGTTTAATATTGAGTAAACCGCATCGTGCATCTTCTAACTGGTAAACAAGTAACAGGGGATGGTGACATGGGTGGGTTCATTAAAAAATCGGCTTTGGCTGTATCGATCACGGCGTTTGCGATACAACCTGTACAATCATGCTGGGATGATACGGCGCAGGATGCAGCAAAGATCAGTAATTTAAATATGATGCTGATGGTAACAGCGCTGCGCTGTCGCAACGGGCAGGATAATTTTCTGGTTCAGTATAACAAGTTTGTAAGGGCGAACAACGCACTTTTAGGATCACAAAACAGCTTAATCCGCGCCCAATTTGTTAGAACCATCGGCGCAAAGGGAGCCGAGTCTGCACTCGATAAATTGGCAACTGGCTATGCTAATAGTTATGGAGCCGGTCATCCGACTATGGGATGTAAGGAGCTAAAGGAGCTGGCAACATGTGTCGCGGATGAAAAGCAGGGAGTAGCATCGCTGAGCGCTATTGCTGATCACGCGATTGGAAATTCGACGTTGCCTGGTGGAAGGTGTGGTACAAGCATTGCTTCCAGAAAATGATATAAAGCAACCTTTATATTTGCTTTCGTTGAAGGCCATAGGTAAAGGCAAAAGCATCATTTAACCTGCCGGAGAATAAGCCCGTGGCTTTCAACGATTATGTCATCGCCAATATCAGCGAGGCCGATTTTGGCCGTAAAGAAATTAACATTGCAGAAACCGAAATGCCTGGCCTTATGGCTTTGCGTGACGAGTTCGGCACATCCAAGCCGTTGAAAGGTGCGCGTATCGTCGGATCATTGCATATGACCATTCAGACAGCGGTTTTGATCGAGACTTTGGTTGATCTTGGTGCTGATGTCCGATGGGCAACGTGCAACATTTTCTCAACACAAGATCATGCCGCTGCTGCAATTGCTGCGCGTGATATCCCTGTGTTTGCAATCAAGGGTGAAAGCCTTGCTGATTACTGGGACTATGTAGGTCGGATATTTGACTGGGGTGACGACATAACTTCCAACATCATCCTAGACGATGGCGGTGACGCAACAATGTTTGCACTTTGGGGTGCCAAACTTGAGCGCGGTGAAATTATGGGCGAGCCTGAAAACGAAGAAGAAGTCGAATTTCAGCGTGCATTGAAGGCTTTTGTTGCGGCGAAACCCGGTTATCTTACGCAGACCGTAAAGAACCTGAAAGGTGTATCGGAGGAAACCACCACCGGCGTTCACCGTCTTTATGAAATCGCTAAAAAAGGTGAGCTGCCTTTTCCCGCGATCAACGTCAATGACTCGGTTACGAAATCGAAGTTCGACAATCTTTATGGCTGTAAAGAATCGCTCGTTGACGCCATCCGTCGTGCAACGGACGTAATGCTTGCCGGTAAAGTTGCTTGCGTTGCCGGATTTGGCGATGTTGGTAAGGGATCGGCACAGTCACTGCGCAATGGCGGTGCGCGTGTTATGGTAACTGAAGTCGATCCTATTTGCGCACTTCAAGCCGCGATGGAAGGTTTTGAAGTTGTAACTATGGAAGAAGCGGTTACTCGCGCCGACATTTTCTGCACCGCTACCGGTAATGCCGACGTGATTACTGCCGAGCATATGGAGGCAATGAAGCCGATGAGCATCGTCTGCAACATCGGCCATTTTGACAGCGAAATTCAGATTGCTGCGCTTTCAAATTACAAATGGGATGAAATCAAGCCGGGTACAGATATTGTCGAATTCCCTGATGGAAAGCAGATTATCATTCTTGCCAAGGGCCGTCTGGTTAACCTTGGTTGTGCAACTGGGCATCCTTCGTTCGTGATGTCGGCCAGCTTCACTAATCAAGTGCTTGCCCAAATCGAGCTGTATACAAAGGGTGAAGATTATAAAAACGAAGTGTATGTTTTGCCAAAACATCTTGATGAGAAAGTGGCAACGCTGCATCTCGAAAAGCTTGGTGTGAAACTCAGCAAGCTTACCGACAAGCAAGCGGGTTATATTGGTGTCCCAACAACAGGCCCATTCAAACCCGATCATTACCGTTACTGATCGACCACAAAACCTGAAAGAAGATAGCCCACTCTTAACAGGCGGGCTTTTTTCATTGCGTCTTGGCGGCTTTCAGGGCAGCGGAAAAACATGCAATTGTTAAAGATAATCCTGCTGTAATCATGACGGGTAGCAGCCTCTCCATGGGTGTCATCGGCATATTGATTGCACTGTGGCTGGTCGGTGCCACAGTGGCGATTTGGCAAGGACTTTCGCTACGACGTCAATCGCTAAAGTCTCTGCGTCAGACATCGCGTTTAACCCGGCTTTTAGAAACAGCACCTGCAATACCAGTTGTCGTGCGCGGCGATGGCAGGATCGAAGCTTCGGATCGTTTTTCACGCCTTTTGGGGCTCACATCCTTAGCAGAAACGCTTGCCGATATGCAGGGTCCAGATGGTGTGGGACTGATTGCAACAGATCTGCAAGCGCTGGATACTCATGTTCGGGAAACACAGCGTACCGGCAAAGATTTCACGCTACAGGTGGCGCTAAGTAGTTCAGATCGTCGTTTATTGGTGGTCGGTAATATTGCCGATGCCGTCATCTATCCCAATGGCGCCGCATTGCTGTGGTTTTTTGATTTGACCAATAACTTGCAGGAATGGGAAAAAATGCGTGTTGAGGCGGATGAAGCCCGTGCCGCATTCTCCGCACTTGCCGGTTTAATCGAAGAAACGCCCCTGCCGATGTGGCACCGTGGCCCGGATTTGCGGCTAAACTTTGTGAATCGCGCTTATGCAAAGGCTGTTGGCGCAATTGATGGCGCACAAGCAGTTGAGCAGGGAATTGAACTGATCGAGACGGTTAAGGGCGCAACCGCCATGTCGTTTGCGGCCAAAGCGCAAACACAAGGCGAACCGATCGAGCGTGAAGTTTCTTCCACTATGCAAGGTGACCGGCGGCAAATTCGTGTCTTCGATATCCCGCTGGGGGATGCGGGTGTTGCTGGTGTCGCCATAGACATTCAAGAATTGGTAGATGCACGCGCAGAATTTAAGCGCCTGTTTGATGCGCAGCGTGATTTGCTGAACATGATGTCAGCAGGTGTTGCGCAATTTGATGCCGATCAAGGATTGGCTTTTGCCAATTTGCCTTTTCAGCGATTATTCTCTTTTCGGGATCAATGGCTCGCTGATCGTCCCGAATTTGTTCGTGTGCTAGACCGGATGCGTGAGAATGGGAAGTTGCCAGAAGTCCGTGATTTCCCGTTATGGCGAAGCGAACGTGAAAACTGGTTCCGTTCTGCTAGTCCAAACGAAGAAAATTGGCTGCTGCCCGATGGAACACACTTAAGGGTGCTGGCGCAACCTATGCCAGATGGTGGGTTGCTGCTGATATTTGAAGACCGGACCGAGCAAGCCCAGCTGGCAAGCGCACGGGACACGTTGCTGCGCGTACGGACGGCTACATTTGATAATCTATTCGAAGCGATTGCTGTGTTCGCGGCCGATGGGCGTTTAAGTATATGGAACCGCTTATTTGCCGAGACATGGGGGCTGGGTGAAGATATTTTGGTTAAACATCCACGCCTTGACGAGCTGCTCCCGATCCTTGCCAAACTTCTCAAAAAACCGGCTCAGATATCGGTTGTTGGTGAATTACTGCGAATGACCACAGCCAACCGCGAGCAGCGCCGCAGCCGGGTAGCCTTTACCGATGGCCGGATATTCCAGATTTCGACCATCCCTTTGCCAGACGGTAATGCGTTGTTTGCGATGCTCGATATGTCTGACAGTGTGCAGATCGAACAGGCGCTGCGAGACCGCAACTCTGCTTTGTCAGAAGCTGATGCGATCAAGGGTAAATTCCTTGCCAATATGAGTTATGAATTCCGCACACCGCTCACTTCGATTAGTGGTTTTGCAGATTTACTGAAAGCTGGAATAGCTGGCGAGCTTAACGATCAAGCCAAAGAATATGTTGATGCGATAGCAGTGTCGGCAGAACGTTTATCGCAGCAGATTAACACGGTACTAGATTACAGCCAAGGAGAAGCAGGTGCTTTGCCAATTGCGAGGGAACCGGTTGACGTAAGCGCATTGATAAATGATGTGATCGCCGCGCATTCAGAAACGGCAACGTCCAATGCGATCACGATGATAGTCGAACTGGATGATGCTTTGGGTGCAATTTCCGGCGATCGTGGTCGCTTGGCTCAGGCTATCGGGCATATTCTTGATAACAGCATTCGCTATGGCAAGTCTGGCGGTCGCGTTTTGATCGCAACGCACGGTGCAAAAAAGCATATTGAGATAGGCATATCGGATGATGGCCCTGGCATCAGCAGCAAAGATCAAACGGCCATATTTGATAGCTTTGGTCGTTCACAGGAAAACAAGGGTGGTGCAGGTGGTCAGGGCCTTGGTTTGCCCCTTGCCCGCCAATTGATCGTATCGCATGGCGGCATTTTGAAGCTTGAATCCAAGCTCGGTGAAGGCACTACAATTATATTGAAACTACCCCGCGGATGATAGTTGCCAATGAAGCTGCTATGCTGGCGTTTGGTGAGCAACTGGCAAACACACTGCGTGTTGGTGATTGGCTTTCAGTTGAGGGCCCCCTGGGTGCGGGAAAGACTGTTCTGTGTAAGGGCATACTACGCGGGCTTGGGTTTGTGGGCGAGGTTGCCAGCCCTTCTTATGCCATCGTACATCCTTATGATCCGCCAGCGGTCAGCATAGCGGTTGCCCATGTTGATCTTTACCGGATTAATTCAATTGATGAATTAGAGGAATTGGGGCTGTATGAAGCGGGTAGCGATTGCATCCATCTGGTCGAGTGGGCTAGTCTAGCAGGGGAAGGCTATGGCAATCCAACACATTTGATTAACATCCGCCCCAATGAAGATGGCAGCAGAACAATTGATATGAAGATATTGCGTGATGAGTGAATTGAGTAATATGCGACCTCCCCAAGGCGTTGAGGAATTCCTTGAACGTAATGGCTGGGGTGGTTCGCGTATAGAACCAGTTGCTGGCGATGCTTCATTCCGAAGGTATTTCAGAGCACTAAACGGCCACAGAAAAGCAATACTGATGGATGCGCCGCCGCCGCATGAAGACCCAAAACCATTTATCGATATTGCCGATTATCTTTGCGGTCACGGCTTTCGCGCACCGGTAATCTTTGCGCGCGATTTGAGCCGGGGCCTGGTGCTGTTAGAAGATTTTGGCGATGTTCAAATGCGTGAATATCTCGATCATAACTCAGGTGACGAGAACAAGGTATATGCAAAAGCGATTGATGCGCTGGTCAGGCTTGCTGATACGCCTCTTGCTGATTTGCCGCTTTATGATGAAGCCGTATATTTGCGCGAAGTGAGGTTGCTGAGTGAATGGTACATGCCTGCGTTGGGATTATCCGTTGATGCCGCCGCATATGATTTAATGTGGGCTGGATTGCTTTCGCCCATTGCCAATGCGTACCACAAACCAGTCACCGTGTTGCGTGACTATCATTCAGAAAACATAATGTTACTGAATGATGGAGAACAAGGAATTATTGATTTTCAGGACGCACTGATTGGTCACCCGGCCTATGATCTTGTATCATTACTGCAAGATGCACGACGCGATGTTAGTCCTGAATTAGAAGCAAGAATGGTGGCTTATTATCGCGAATCCGTAGACGTTAGCGAAACGTTTGATCTACATTACGCGCTGTTAGGTGCGCAGCGAAATACCAAGATTATTGGTATCTTCACCCGGCTTTGGAAACGCGATGGCAAGACCCGTTATCTTGATTTTCTGCCGCGAATGTGGAGGTTGCTGGAACGCGATCTCGAACATCCTGGCCTTGCAGTTTTGAAGCAGTGGTTTGACGAGAATATTCCACATTCTCTTCGCGTAATGTCGCCATTAGAAGTGATGAACGTGTGAGCGATATCACTGCTATGATAATGGCGGCAGGCAAAGGAACGCGGATGATGCCGCTAACCGCTGATCGGCCAAAGCCTCTCGTTGAAGTGGGCGGTTTAGCACTTCTCGATCATGTTTTATCGCATTTAAGAGCTGCCGGAATAGGGCAGATTGTCATCAACACCCATTACCGTGCCGAACAAATTGAGCAGCATATGGCACAACATGCTTCGGATTTGTGCGTTACTATTTCTGATGAGCGTGAATTGTTGCGTGATACCGGCGGCGGATTGTTTCAGGCTTTGCTGCTTATTCAAAGTGACCCTTTCCTGTGTGTAAACGCCGATAATTGGTGGACTGATTCAGGCGAGAATGCTTTCAACCGTTTAATCGCTGCATGGGATGATGTGACGATGGATGTTCTCATGCTGGTTACTCCTTTTGCCCAAGCGAATAACACACAAGGCGAGGGTGACTTTGATCTTTGCAGTGAAGGTCGTCTGTCGCGGCGTAAAACCGGGCAGCAAGGTGCCTATGTTTGGACTGGCATTCAGATGCTGTCCAAACGGCTTATCATTGATCCGCCGTCCGATGTTTTTTCTACTAATATCTTTTGGGACCGCGCTATTGCTAAACATCGCTGTTTTGGATTGGTGCATGAGGGGCTTTGGTTTGATGTCGGCTATCCGCAAGCAATTCAGATGACGCAATCAAAGCTGTTCGAACATGGCTGAGGTCATACGTCCATCACTCTTCACTCTTTCGTTTGGTCAAGATATTTGCGGCGCGACAGTAGATGCAATTTTTGATCGGGTCGGGGACGATCCACTTGCGTTGATCGAGACGCTGATCCTGTTACCCAATAACCGCGCGATAAAATCGATGGCCGAGGCATTTGTGCGACATGCGCAGCCCGGTTTATTGCTGCCCAGGCTTGTTGCGGTTGGCGACCTGGCTTTGGATGAGGCGCTCGGTCCTCTGCTTGATCCTCTGGATAATGCACAGACCATAGATCCGGTTATCGAACCCATGCAGCGGTTAATGTTGCTTGCCAAACTGGTCACTAAACACCGTGCCGCATCTGGTGATCCGGTTAATCCCAATGAAGCATTGCGTCTGGCCCGATATTTGGGCGAGGTGATCGACGAGCTTGAGATTGAAGAAATCCGCTTTGACCGGTTTGATGAGATTAAACCACAAGAGGATATGGCAGGGCATTGGCAAAGTTCTTACGGCCAATTATTAGCGATGCTGCCTGAATATCATGCCGAACTGGAGGGGCTAAAGCGCCTTGGCCCCGCCGCGCGGCGCAACTGTCTGCTGGATCGATTGTCAAGGCGGCTTAAAGATGCGCCACCTAAAGGCTTGGTAGTTACATCTGGCATTTCAACTGCAGCACCGGCAATAGCGCGCTTGTTAAAGCGTATTGCGCTTTTGCCTAATGCAATGGTTGTGCTGCCGAGTATCGACCTTGAAATGTCAGACGCGCAGTGGGATGAACTTGGTCCGCATGACGCACGAGAGGGTGAATTCCAAACCCGCGCCGCCCATGAAAATCATCCGCAATTTCATCTGAAGCTATTGCTCAACCGCATGGGTTTCGGGCGCGAAGAAGTGCAGAGGATGGGAAATAAGATAAGTCCTTCTGCACAAACAATAGCCGACATATTCTGCTTACCAGCAACCACCGCAGAGTGGCGCGAATTGCCTCATATGCGAAAACAGCTTTCGCAAGTCCGTATGATGCTTGCCGAGGATAGCTCCGAAGAAGCGCGAGCAATTGCGGTTCTTTTGCGGACTTCGCTTGAACAAAACGAACAGCGTGCAGCACTCGTCACCCCTGACCGGGAAATTGCAGTGCGTGTTGCGGCACAGCTGCGACGTTGGGGTATCAGCGTTGATGACAGCGCGGGTACGCCGCTTTTACAGACACCAGAAGGCATGCTTATAATGGCCTTGGCGGATGGCCTTGCTGACAAATTTTCGCCTGTGTCGCTACTGGCGATTGCGAAGCATCCTCTGGTGCATAAGGGCGACGGACGCCTTGAATGGCTGGAGCAGGTTAGGCAGCTTGATTTGGTGTTACGCGGACCAAATAGCGGTATTGGATTTGATGCAGTCACCAACAGAATATCGGATTATCTTGCCGACAATCGTAATACAGATAGCGACGTTAAATCTATATTGCCCGAATTTTGGCAGGGTTATGCAGCGACGCTAAAGGCGTTTGATGCAACTGGCAAAGGCAGCTTTGCCGAAATTGCTGACGCTCTGCAAAAACTGGCAACTGTACTTACACAAAGTGCCATTTGGAAGGGAACTACTGGCCGGCAGCTAGCGACTTTTTTCGAGGAATTGGCCGCGTGTGATACATCGGCTATTGGAAAGCCGGAGCGGTCAGCTGTACCTGCTATCCTCACTGAATTGCTCAGCGGACAAGTCGTCCGCCCACCTTATGGTGGGCATCCCCGCGTCGCGATTTACGGGCTACTCGAAGCACGTTTGCAGCAAACTGATTTGCTTATTTGTGCTGGACTAAACGAAGGCAGTTGGCCGCAATTGCCGCAGCCCGACCCATGGCTTGCGCCGCGCATTCGTCGCAATCTGGGCTTGGCAGCACCTGAGCGCAACATCGGTCTGTCTGCACATGATTTGGCCACAGCGCTGGGAGCGCAGGAGGTTATTCTATCGCGCGCCAAACGTGATCGTGGCGGACCAACCGTGGCATCCCGTTTTTTACTTCGGATACAGGCATATCTGCGCGACGCTTTGGCAAGTGAAAGTGATGCAATTGAATTTGCACGACTTCTGGAAAAACTTGAGAAACCTCAAAAAGTCTACAAACCCGCAATAATTCCAAACGCGGAACAACGGAAAGTCGATTTGTCGGTTACTGACTTCGATAAGTTAATGGCCGATCCCTATGCCTTTTACGCCAGCAAAATTTTGCGACTGAAAACCTTGGAAGCCGTTGATGCCGAGCCAGGCTATGCGTGGCGCGGGACGATCATTCATGATATTCTGCACCTCTGGGCGACAGAAGATAAATGCGATCCTGATAAGCTTGATCTTCGGGCAGCCGCTTTGCTCGCTAACCCGGTTATACATCCTTCCCTGCGGGCATTATGGCAACCACGCATCGCAGAAAGCTTGCGCTGGGTCGCATCACAAACGCATGAGATGCTTGATGAGCAGCGCAAATTGATCGTAGCAGAGGCCGAAGGCTACGTTGAACTTGACGGCATCAAGATCAAAGGCCGCGCCGACCGGATTGACCGTTTGGTAGATGGCAGTTTGGCGATAGTTGATTATAAAACCGGCCAAGCTCCGAGTAACAAAGCGGTAAAAGCAGGCTTTGCGTTGCAACTCGGCCTAATCGCTCTGATGGCGCAGGAAGGGCACATTAAGGGCGCAGCAGGCACGGCGAGCTTGCTTGAATATTGGAGCCTGACCAAGCGGTCAAAGGACGCTGGTTTTGGCCAGATCAAAAGCGCAACGGCAGTCAAGGAAAAAGATGATAGGATTGCTGCCGGAGATTTTGTAACCTTTGCCAGAACCAAGGCACTGGAAGCGATCCAGAACTGGATCACGGGTAACGCAGCCTTTACTGCAAAACTTCACCCTGAATTTGCGCCATTTGCAGATTACGACCAGTTGATGCGATTACAGGAATGGGATGGGCGAGAGCCGGTTGATGAGATCAAAGTGCAATGAGTGATTTTGGGAGCGGTTCTGTCAAAATACTCCACCCGTTGATCCCCGATCAGCTTAATGCGGTGTATCCTGCTGACAATATATGGCTGAGCGCATCGGCTGGAACAGGAAAAACGCAGGTCTTGAGCGCACGGGTTATCCGATTGCTACTTGAACCCGGTGTTCGTCCTGAAAATATTCTCTGTATTACATTTACCAAAGCCGGTGCAGCAGAAATGTCGCAGCGCATTAACGAGCGGCTTTCGGCCTGGGTTCAAATGGAAGGCAGCCAGCTGTTTCATGAGCTGGAAGCAATTGGTGCCAAATCAAGCATCGACGCGCAAAAGCATGCGCGTGAACTGTTTGCCAAGGTGCTTGATGCTCCAGGTGGCGGTTTGCAGATATTGACAATTCACAGCCTGTGCCAATCCTTGCTCGGCAGCTTTCCTGAAGAAGCAGGGCTGATTCCCGGATTCAAACCCGTTGAAGGCCGCGATCAAAACGAGCTATACCGCGAAGCATTTTCAGATATGATTGTTAGTTCAGAGAATAGTGGCAATGATTGGCTACTCCAGTATCTGCGCGCGATGAGCCTGTCACAAGGCGAGGAAAGCGCATTGGCTTTCTTAAAGCGATGTGCGGGGCAACCCGAAGCGATGATGGTTATTCCAGACGATCAGGGTGCGGTCGTCTATGCCCGTGATAAAGTCGGTCTGCATTTTGAAGGTCCAGTCGATACGCTTTTGGAGCACCTGTGTTCTGATAGTGTGATTGACGTGCATTCGATTGAAACCATTGCAATATTAAACGAGGTTTGGAAGACAAAAACTGGTTTAGAGCGCGCGTCTAAAGTTCGACAATGGCTCGCTATGACTTCGTATGATCGAGGACAAAATTTTGCACTTCTGCACAGCAGCTGGAGTACGCAAAAGGGCGAGCAAGCCAAGGTTGTACCCAAGGATGATAGTTATCCCCATATTGCTCTGGAACTCTTCCAATGGGGTACCAAGCTCACAGATCAAATCAAGCTTGCCGATTATGCTGACCGTCTTGCGCAAGCCTTGCTCGTCGGCAAAACCTATTCCGCGTATTATGCAGATAGCAAACGTCAACGCGGGCTTGTGGATTTTGATGATATGATCCGGAAGACCGCAGCACTCCTTAAGACAGGAGGCATGGCCGATTGGGTGCGGTATAAACTTGACCAACAGATTGATCACATCTTGGTTGACGAAGCACAGGACACAAATCTGGCGCAGTGGGATATCATCAAGGCGCTAAGCGAAGACTTTTTTTCCGGCATTGGCGCGAAAGAAGACCGGGTCCGTACGATATTCTCGGTTGGAGATTTCAAGCAGGCAATTTACGGATTTCAGGGAACAGACCCGGACAAATACAGACAAGCAGGGAGAGAGTTTTCCGATAAAATCGAACAAACCGGAGCGATTTTAGAGCAACTCACGCTCTCGCAAAGTTTTCGGTCAACCAAGCCTGTCCTCGATTTCGTCAACGCGGTGATTGATGGCGTCGGGCCGGAGCGTTTTGGGTTGTTGGATGAGATTGAGGATCATTACAGCAAAAAATCTAAGGCCGGCATGATCGAACTCTTCGCTCCCGTCACTCCGCGAGAAGAGAGCGATGAAGACAGCGACAGTGAAGAAAATTGGCTGACCACCGAGAAGCGCGTACTTGCGCACCGGATCGCGGCTTATGTGCGGCGCTTGGTGGATGAAGCGCCGGTGTTGGCAAGCACTGGCAAGCCTCTGGTTGCGGGCGATATCATGATCCTGTTGCGAAGCCGGAGTGATCTTGCTTCATCGCTAGTTGCCCGGTTGCATGCCGTTGATGTAGCTGTCGCGGGGATTGACCGGTTGAAATTATTGGAACCCATTGCTGTTCAAGACCTGCTTTCTTGTGTGCGTTTTGTATTGCAGCCCCGCGATGATTTGAGCCTCGCGTGCATTTTAGTATCGCCGCTCATGGGTTGGTCGCAAGAGCAATTGCTTAAATGCGGATACCGCAAACACGGAGTTGGTTTGTGGCAGCATTTGCGAAACCAAAGCGACCTTACCGAGGCAATCCAGCCACTGCGTGATATTCTTGGCCTTGCCGACTTTACTACGCCTTATCATTTTCTGGAAACAATCCTCTCCGGCGAAATCCGTGGCCGCAAAAAAATGGTGGCGCGGTTGGGCAGCGAAACTTTGGTTCCCATTGAAGAACTGTTAAATGCCGCTTTGCAATTTGAACAAAAGCACGGCGGAGGATTACAGGCTTTTCTGAACTGGTTTGAAAGCGGTGATAGCGAGATCAAACGAGAAGGTGTGATAGAGAGCGACGAAGTCCGCGTCATGACCGTTCACGGTGCAAAGGGGTTGCAGGCACCTGTTGTCATACTGGTCGATGTCACCGCTGATCCGATGAAGAAGCCGGGTAATTCGACCGAACTGCTTATGGATGACGGCACGCGATTACCGTTGTTGACGATTAAATCGGACGACAAAGTGGGCCGCTTGGCCGAAGTATCCGAGCTGCAAGAAGAGCGCGATAAAGCGGAGCATTTCCGCTTGCTATACGTTGCAATGACCCGCGCCGAGGAGCGATTGGTTATGGCGGGATCGCTTGGCAAACAATCCAAAGGTGAGACGAAAGAGCATAGCTGGTATCCTGCCTTGTTAAGCGGGATGGCGGCGCTTGGTTGCACATGGGAAGAAGAGCAACCATGGGGCAGGGTGATGCGCTATCGCGGGGCAGATGTTGCGACCGCAATAAAGGCTGCGAAGGAAAAAATCGAAAATTCGCCCCGGCCAAAATCACTCCCCGAATGGCTGTTACGCAACGCTCCCGAAGAAGGTCGCCCGCCGCGTCCTTTGGTGCCATCGCAATTGGATGATGATGATTACGGCGATGCACCGGCAAGTGCCGCAATGCAAACAGCGGCTGAAAAAGGGCGGTTAATTCACGCGCTTTTTGAGAGGTTAACGGGCGATGATATGGCGGCCAATATGGCGTCGGCAGGGCAATGGCTTGCGCGAAACAACCGTGATCCGTTTATTAAGAATAATGACATTATCGCCAGCATTCGGGAGGTCGTTGAAAATCCTGACTGGCAGATATTCTTCGGCCTGCAAGCTCGCGCCGAAGTTCCACTTGCCGCGGTCGTTGGTGAAACCGTCATAACCGGCCGCGTTGACCGGTTGGTAATTGAGCCCGGTTTAGTCAGGGTGCTCGATTTCAAGACTGGTCGCAGCGTTCCTTCTGACTTTAACACGGTGCCGCGGGCGTATCTCCGCCAAATGGCGCATTATGTCGCGGCGTTGGAAACAATCTTTGTTGGCAGTAAAGTCGAGGCATCCCTGCTTTTCACCTTCGGGCCCAAACTAATCGAGTTGCCGGGCGATATTCTCGCACCCCACAGACCGTTTTTATAGGGCGATAGCAAATCTATTGCCCGATCGCCTTGCAACCGCGTCCGGTCCGCCATACATCTATGTTCAATTAAAGGAGATTACCCATGGCAACTATAGCAGTAAGCGACAGCGATTTCGAAACCCAAGTTCTAAAATCCAGCAAACCGGTGCTTGTTGATTTCTGGGCAGAATGGTGCGGCCCGTGTAAGATGATCGGCCCCAGCCTTGAAGAAATCAGTGAAGAAATGGGTGAGCAAGTCACCATTGTTAAACTGAACATTGACGATCATCCCGATACCCCTGCCAAATTCGGCGTGCGCGGAATTCCAACGATGATCCTGTTCAAGGACGGCGTAGTTGCCGATACCAAGGTTGGTGCAGCACCCAAGGCGCAACTTAAAAGCTGGTTGGAAGCAGCGCTCTAAAACTCCCAGAAAACCGTGCAAGTTCACACCCGATACCGCTTTTTAAGTAAGCTGAATATCATGCTCCTGCTGCTATCTGGGTGGTTATCAATGCGGTAAAATAAATGGCAGGCAATATCCAACATTACAAGAAGTTACTCAACTCCGGTAATCGGCGTTAATTGAAATATATCCGTGGGTCAGATCGCACGTCCAAACGGTTGCGCGGCCTTGCCCAAGGCCAATATCCACGCCGATACTGATCTCTGATCCTTTGAGGTGCGCTGTCACTGGCGCTTCGTCATAGCTGTCCGCAGCCAGCCCCGCTCGCGCCACCCATTTGTCTCCAAAACGAATGGATAGCTTATCACGGTCCGCCGGTTCTCCTGCCTTACCCACCGCCATTACCACACGGCCCCAATTGGCATCTTCCCCTGCAATTGCAGTTTTTACAAGCGGAGAATTAGCGATTGAAAGACCAATCCGCCGCGCGCTTTCGTCACTCACCGCGCCTGTTACTTCGATCTCGATAAATTTGCTCGCGCCTTCGCCGTCACGCACCACAAGATGGGCGAGTTGTAAGCAGACATCGTTTAGCGCTGCTGCAAAGGCATCCGCTCCGGCGCTCTCCAAAGATGTGAGCTGCGTATTGGCGGCCTGGCCCGTGGCAAAGGCCAACACGGTGTCGCTGGTCGATGTGTCACTATCAACGGTGATGCAGCTAAATGACCCCGCATTTGCGGCGGACAGAAGTTCTTGCAAGAAACAGGCAGAAACCGATGCGTCGGTAAAAATATAGCCAAGCATGGTCGCCATATCGGGCATAATCATACCCGATCCCTTGATAATGGCGGAAATGTGAACCGTCTTGCCATCTACAATCGCGCTTGCCGTTGCACCTTTGGCAAAGGTGTCGGTGGTGGCAATGGTACCTGCCGCATCCTTCCAGCTGCACGGGTCCGCGTCAAAGGCCGCAATAAGCCCTGCTTTCGCTTTGTCTTTTGGCAACGGAACTCCGATCACGCCGGTGGAGGAGACAAATACTTCGCTTTGCGGGCAGCCCAGATGCGCGGCAACCTGTGCCGTAATTGCCTCCACAGCTTCACGACCGCGATAACCTGTAAAAGCATTGGAGTTACCTGCATTGACGATCAGTGCACGGGCTGTCCCGCCTTTCAGGTTTTCGCGGCACAGTTCCACCTCGGTTGAGCAACACATATTGCGTGTGGTGACGCCAGCAACCGTAGTGCCTTTATCAAGGGTAATAAAAGTCAGGTCGCACCTATCCCATGTCTTATAATGCGCACGGGCCACGCGAAGGGTGACACCGGAGATTTCGGGAAGGTTCGGAAAAGATGCAGGGGCTAGGGGAGAAAGGGTCAATGCAACAAATCTTTCAACAATTCATAATGTGGTGGCATTACATGAGATATTTATTCTAATCCAGTAAACAGGGATAGGACCTATACATTCAACCAAAATATCTTTCAGGATAGACGAATGGTTAAGCGTTCCCTATGTATAGCAACATCAGGATAATGATTACACGTTTCTTCCTTTTCATGCTGGCAATGGTATCCGGCGTAGCTGCGGCTCAGGCTGCGGATGGCGCGCGCCCTGCACAATCAGCTGTCGGATCAAGTGCGGCGTTCCCTGTTGCCGATGTGAGAGTTGCGGCAGCATTTGAATGCGCCGTATATATTGTGCGGCCCTTATTCATTGAGCCGGTTTCATTCACGGGTTCAGCAAGAGCAGAATTTTTGTCGCAGTATATAGAAGCTGTTCCATTCCCGCGTACATATCCCGGGGATCGCACGCGCCAGTAAAGCGCTGTATCCGGGTGCATACGTACCCGTTGTTTTGCCTCATGATACCAGCTTAGCGTCTATAGCCCTTGTGCTTGACGCCACTCAAACAAATATAATTCAAGGAAATATCCATGCTCGGCACCATTGCCAAATCGATTTTCGGATCGTCGAATGACCGTTATGTCAAAGGCATTTTTAAGGTTGTAACCAAAATCAATGCGCTGGAAGGCCAGATTGCGGCGATGTCTGAAGATAGTCTGAAAGCACAAACCCAGACGTTCAAAGATCGACTTGCCGGTGGTGAGGCACTCGATGATCTGCTCCCCGAAGCCTTTGCAACCGTGCGCGAAGCATCACGGCGCGTCACAGGAATGCGGCATTTTGATGTGCAGATGGTTGGCGGCATCGTTCTCCACCGCGGTGAAATTGCCGAAATGCGCACGGGTGAGGGTAAGACACTGGTGGCGACGCTTGCGGTATATCTGAACGCGCTCGAGTGTAAGGGCGTGCATGTTGTCACGGTGAACGATTATCTCGCCCGCCGCGATGCGGATTGGATGAGCAAGATTTACGGCTATCTTGGCCTGACCACAGGCGTTATTGTTCCTAATTTACAGGAGGATGAACGCCGCGAAGCTTATGCGTGCGATATTACCTACGCAACCAACAACGAACTTGGTTTTGATTATCTGCGCGACAATATGAAATATGATCGTGGCCAAATGGTTCAGCGTCTGCCCCATTTTGCCATTGTTGACGAGGTAGATTCCATTCTTGTTGATGAAGCCCGTACGCCATTAATTATCTCGGGACCAACCGATGATAAATCCGAACTATATATGCAGGTGAACGCAGTTGTCCTGAATCTGGAAGAAATTGATTACGAGAAAGATGAAAAAGCCCGCACCATCATACTGACTGAAGACGGCACCGAGAAAGTAGAGCGCATGCTTGAAGATGCAGGGCTGCTGTCGGGATCAAACCTGTATGATTATGAAAATACACTCGTTGTCCATCACTTGAACCAGGCGCTCAAAGCGCAAGTGATGTTCAAGCGCGATACGGATTACATAGTCAAAGACGGCAAGGTTATTATCATCGACGAGTTCACCGGGCGTATGATGGACGGACGCCGCTGGTCCGATGGCTTGCATCAGGCGGTGGAGGCCAAAGAGGGCGTTGAAATCGAACCTGAGAACCAGACACTGGCCACGATCACATTCCAGAATTACTTCCGCATGTACCCCAAAATTGGAGGGATGACCGGAACTGCGGCCACCGAAGCCGGGGAATTTCACGAGATCTACAAACTGAATGTTGTCGAGATTCCAACGAACGTACCAGTTCTGCGGATTGATGAAGATGACCAGTTTTATAAAAATACTCAGGATAAATTCGGTGCGATTGCGAAGACTATCAAGGAAGCGAATGATCGCGGGCAACCTGTCCTTGTCGGCACTGTTTCCATTGAGAAATCTGAATTACTATCGGAATTCCTTGAAAAAGAAGGTGTTGAACATAATGTTCTGAATGCCCGCTTCCATGAACGCGAAGCCCATATTGTTGCGCAGGCCGGGCGCTTTGGCGCGGTAACGATTGCAACCAATATGGCCGGACGCGGTACCGATATCCAGCTGGGCGGGAACTTTGAATTCCGGTTGGAAGGCGAACTTTCCGAAATGGAAGAAGGTCCGGAGCGTGACGGCGCCATTGCCAAGTTGAAAGCGGAGATTGACGAAGAAAGAGGACGTGTGTTGCATGCTGGCGGTCTTTTTGTTCTCGCCACCGAACGACATGAGAGCCGCCGTATTGATAATCAGCTGCGCGGACGTTCGGGGCGTCAGGGCGATCCAGGCTTGTCGCGCTTCTATCTGTGCCTTGAGGATGACCTGCTGCGCATCTTTGGGTCTGAAACGCTCTTTTCACGTATGATGAATTCCAGCCTTGAAGACGGTGAAGCCATTGGCGGCAAATGGTTGTCCAAAGCCATTGAAACTGCACAGCGCAAGGTAGAGGCGCGCAACTATGATATCCGCAAGCAACTGGTCGAATATGATGATGTGATGAATGACCAGCGCAAGGTAATCTATGCCCAGCGCGATGACATTATGGACGCCGATGCTGTTGACGATGTGGTCGAGGATATGCGCAACGACGTCGTGAATACTATTGTTAGTGAACATTGCCCGGTCGGCACCTATCCCGAGCAATGGAATATTGATGGACTGAGAGAAAATAGCGCAAAAATATTAGGGCTCTCGCCCGATTACGATGCCTGGTTGCGCGAAGATGGGATTGAACCTGTCGAGATAGAAGAACGTTTAGCTGCGCTTTCCGAGGAGCATTTCAATCAGAAAAGCGTCGATCTTGATGAAAGCGTATGGCGGCAAGTGGAAAAGAGCATCCTGCTGCAAACGCTCGATCACCATTGGAAAGAGCATCTTTCTACGCTCGATGCTTTGCGTCAGGTGATCTATTTGCGCGCTTATGCACAAAAGAACCCGATTAACGAATATAAGCAGGAGTCATTCGGTCTGTTTGAACGCATGTTGGGTGCGATCCGAGAGGATGTGACCAAGACCATATCCACCAACGAGTTCCGTGCCGACCAGCAGATTGATATGCCCGAACTTCCCGAGCTTCCGGATTTTCTGACAACGCATATTGATCCGTTTACCGGTGAAGATGACAGTTACGATCAGGACGCAGGCGATTTAGGCCTCATCACGACAACCATCCCGACCCAGCGGGCAATGTCGCGGGGCGACGATCCGTTTGCCGGTAACCCTGACATTCGGCGCAATGATCCGTGTCCTTGCGGCTCTGGGCAAAAATACAAACATTGCCACGGGGCGTATTGATTAGGTCGGAATATTTATGCTGATCTGGCTGGCACCGCTGTTTGCGTTTGTGGCGCTAATCTATGCGTCGGTCGGTTTTGGCGGCGGATCGACCTATACGGCTTTGCTTACGCAATTTGGTATTGAATATACACTGATTCCATTAATCAGCCTGCTTTGCAATATTGTTGTTGTCACGGGCGGTACGATCCGGTTCAGGCGCGCCGGCCTTTATGACTGGAGACAGGTTTTACCGCTGCTTCTGGCTTCTGCGCCATTGGCTTACATTGGGGGGCTGGTGCCGCTCAAGCAGTCTGCTTTTTATATCATTCTTGGTTTCAGCTTGTTGCTCTCCTGCGCTGCATTGCTGGTTCCCGCAGATAAAATGACGCCGCGCCAATTGCAACAACCTGCCTTGCTTGCTTTGTCAGGCATTGTTGGACTTTTGGCGGGCCTTTCGGGGATTGGCGGGGGGATATTTATGTCGCCGTTACTGCACCTTGTTCGCTGGTCCGATGTTAAGCGGATTGCGGCGTTCGCTTCGATCTATATCCTGATCAATTCGATTGCTGGCGTAGCGGGTCAGCTTGTAAAAGGCGGTCCGGTCGTGTTTGCAGGGCCGCTAACGCAATACTGGTCGCTTATCATCGCCGTGTTCATAGGTGGACAGATTGGGAGCCACATCGGCCTGAAACTATTCTCACCGCGTATTTTACGCAGTGTTACAGCTGTCCTGGTGGGCTATGTTGCAATCCGAGTTTTGTACCAGGGATGGCAACTTTTATGAGCCGTTCTAAAAATGGCTCCCCGGGAGGGATTCGAACCCCCGACCAATTGATTAACAGTCAACTGCTCTACCACTGAGCTACCAGGGAACAGCCCAACTTTCATTGGACAAGCGGGCCTATAGCAGCGCTTTTTAGAATAATGCAAGCTTTCAAGTGACAAATTGTTCCATCGCAATCCGGTCATCAAGCGCATGTTCGGGATCGAAGAGCAATGTAAGCGCTTTATTCCGGTCTAACGCGACTTCGACCCATGCTACATCGCGGATTTCACGTTGGTCGGCAACGGCACTTACAGGACGTTTGCCGGATTCCAGAATATCGAGGCGGATAACATAGCGGTCGGGCAGGATAGCGCCTTTCCATCGGCGGGGCCGAAACGGGCTGATCGGGGTGAGCGCCAACAAAGACGAATCCAGCGGCAAGATCGGGCCATTTGCCGAGAGGTTATAGGCTGTCGATCCAGCTGGTGTTGCCACCAATATGCCGTCACAAATTAATTCCGGGATTACGGGACGGCCGTTGACCTTTACCTCAATCTTTGCCGCTTGCCGGGTTTCACGCAGCAGGGACACTTCGTTAATCGCGGGCAGAGTGAATTGCTGACCGCTTACTGTGCCGACGGTCATGCAGAGAGGTTTTACGGAAAATGCCTTTGCGCGCTCAAGGCGTTTCAATAGGTCAGTAGGCTGCCAACCGTTCATGAGAAAGCCTATGGTCCCGCGGTTCATGCCGTAAGCTGGAATATCCCAGCGTTCCTCCAGCAATTGGTGCAGCACGTGGAGCATATGGCCGTCACCACCAAGGACAATCACAGCTTCGGCCTGGTCAAGAGGCACAAAATCGTGCTGTTCGCGAAGCAATGCTTCGGATTCGCGGGCTTGCGGGGTTGCCGAAGCAATTACAGCCAACCGGTTAAAGTTACTCATCCGCCGGTCGCATTCATATGGCGACCAAGGCGTTCGGTCGGTTCAAGCATCTGCCTTTCAAAATCATGGCGTTCGGGTTTAAGCCGCAGGGCTTTCTGCAACAACCGGTCCACTGCCGAAAGCCCTTCTTCGCGCAACGCGGCTTTGAAATCGACATTCATATTGGATCCAAGGCACATGAAGATTTTGCCGTCGGTGGTTAGCCGCAAGCGATTACAGTCATCGCAGAAATTGCCGCTGAGCGGGGTAATCAAGCCAAGTCGTAGACCTAGTGGTTCAACCTGCCAATAGCGCGCTGGTCCCGCGGTACGGTGCGGCAAAGCTTCGAGGGTATAAAGTTGGCGAAGTGGTGAAACGAACTGGTCGAGCGGGATGAAGTCGTTTTTGCGTCCTGTCACGCCATCACCAAGCGGCATCGTCTCTATGACCGCAAGATCATGGCCATTTGCGGAACAATATTCGGCAATCGGCAAAAGATCATCTTCATTTTCGCCTTTGATCGCCACCATGTTGATTCGGATCGAGATATTGTTAGCTTTTGCTGCCTCAATTCCCTCCATCACCTGTGCCAAATCGCCGCGACGGGTAATAGCCGCAAATTTTTCAGGGTTCAGGCTATCCAGACTCACATTGATCCGCTTGACCCCGGCCTCGGCCAGTTTCGGAGCAAACTCGGCAAGACGGCTGCCGTTGGATGTCAGTGTCAATTCGTCGAGTCGTCCGGAATGCACATGCCGTCCCAAAGCATCGATCAGGACAGCAATATCGCGCCTTATCAGGGGTTCACCGCCTGTTAGTCGGATTTTACGGATGCCGTGCGCAATAAACCGGTCAGCCAGTAAAGCGATTTCACTGTAATCAAGCAGATCGTTATGGGGCAGGAATGACTGCTTTTCAGGCATACAATAATGGCACCGGAAATTGCACCGGTCGGTCACGGAAATCCGCAGATAGTCTATTTTTCGTCCGAAGCCGTCAATCATGAGAGTTGTTTAAGCGGAATATTGCACGAGACAAAGGACAAATGCGTAAAAGTGCAAGGGTTACGAAACGATTTTGCGCTAAGCCCTGTTGATGCAGTCGTCACACACGCCAATCAACAATGATAAAACCAAATTTAGTGGGCGTATTTTGCGTGCCCGTGCGGCGCGGGAATGGTTGTCACAATATGCCGGCGCAGAGCAAAAATCGCTAGTTTTGATGTTGGTTGGTATCAAGGATTTGAAACAGATAAATGAGAGGCTTGGGCGCACAGGCGGCGACGCAGTGATCCGCAAAGCAGGTGCCCGGATTGGGCAGTTTGCCAGCGAGCATCTTGACGACGTTGAAATGATTGCACGCCTTCCTGGCCGTGAGCTTTTGTTGGTAATTGGTGGTATTCACGAGACCAAATGGGTGGAGAACATTGCCAAAAAACTCCTCGATACATTGTCCGCAGACCTGGGAACCGAAAACGAACCTGTCCATATCAGCGCGCGTATTGGTATTGCGGTGGCTGTCGAAGGGGAGAATGGAACCGAATTGCTACACCGCGCTGGCCTTGCCCTCTCAAAAGCCTATGGTCGTAAGGGTAAGCGGCTTATTATTGCGGAAGCATCGTTACCTTGTGCGGGATCATTTGTAACTGGGGCACTTGATGCGGACCTTCGAAAAGCAATTGAAAATCGGCAGATCGCGATCATGCTGCAACCCCAATTTGAGGTGGCAACAGGCCGGTTGACCGGAGCAGAAGCATTGGCGCGCTGGCAACATCCCGAATTTGGCGAAGTCGGTGCCGGACAGTTATTTGCAGCAGCTGATCGTTGCGACCTGCGCGAGGAATTGTCGCATCTTATCCAGCAAGAGGCGATTGCGATAGCAGCACACTGGCCAATTGCGATTAATAGCTTGCGGCTTGCGGTCAATCTGGGTGCAGAGGAGCTAGGTGAAGGATATTCGGTGCGGATTCTCGAAATCCTAAGTCGCACCGGTTTTGCGGCAGAACGATTGACCCTGGAGCTGACGGAGGAGAGTTTGGTGCGCGATATGGAACAAGCCGCAGCCCAACTTGAGTTGCTCCGCGCGCAAAATATTCGCATTGCTGTTGATGATTTTGGCACCGGCTATTCCAGCCTTGCCTATCTCAAGACTTTACCGCTCGATTATCTGAAGATCGATAAGGGAATGACGCCTGATATTGGCGGGACAGGTAAAGACCGCATTGTCCTGCGCGCAATTATCGCAATGGGAAAGGCGCTTGGTTTGCAAATCATCGCTGAGGGGGTTGAGCATATCGCGGAACTGGAAATGCTGCAGGCCGAGGATTGCGATTATTTTCAGGGCTATTTGCGCTCGCCACCTTTGACACCAGAAGCCTTTGTGGCGTTTGCACTGCGGAGTAATTGAAGGAGTGGCACCCGCAGAAAAGCTTGCAAGTTCACAGTCAATTGTCATGATATACAAAAGTGTCAAAGAGCGAAACCTTGTGTCGCAAATCAAATCCTACATTTCAATTGTATAAATTGTCTCTCTCTCATGGGGAGAGGGTTGCGAAGACTTGGCAATTTATTGCTTATGTCGAAGCTGGGTGAGGGGGTGCGACGTGTCGATAAGGCGGAACCCCTCACCCAGCTCCAGCTAACTCGCTACGCTCCTAAGTATACGCAACCCTCTCCCAACGGGAGAGGGAACACACAAAACGAAACTAGCTTGCCCGCCGTGCAATACCCGCCAGCCCCTTGGACAACTGCACACATCCGTTCAAGCGGCTGTCAGGATCATGCCAGATGCGGTTGATGACGAGTTTGCTGTCAGGCCGCAATTTGGCAACCTCGCCGAGTTTTTCGACATAGCGCAGCAGCCCTACGACATCGGGCGGTGTATCATTCTGGAAACTGACCAGAGTTCCGCGTGCGCCAACTTCGATTTTTGCGACGCCAGCGATAAGCGCGTTTTGCTTGATCTCAATCAGGCGTAGCAGGTTTTTGGTAGGTGCCGGGATACTGCCGAACCTGTCGGTCATTTCGGCGGCAAAGCTCTCGATGTCGGCCGCTTCATCTAGGTCGTTCAGGCGACGATACAGCGCCATGCGAACGGACAGGTCGGGTACATAATCTTCAGGGATAGAGATCGGCGCATCAATGGTGATTTGCGGGCTGAAACTGTCACGCGGTCTGGCAAGGCCGCCTGCATCGGCCTTTGCCGCGATAATCGCATCCTCCAGCATGGCTTGATACAGCTCAAAGCCAACTTCCTTGATATGCCCGGATTGTTCATCCCCGACCAGATTACCTGCACCGCGAATGTCGAGATCATGGCTTGCAAGCTGGAACCCGGCCCCAAGGGTATCGAGATCGCCCAGTACCTTTAAACGTTTCTCTGCTGTCTCGGTCAGCGCCTGATTGGGCGGGGTGGTCAAATACGCATAAGCCCGCGTTTTTGAACGTCCCACACGCCCACGTAACTGATAAAGTTGCGCCAGACCAAAGCGTTCGGCGCGGTGGATAATCATTGTGTTAGCGCTCGGGATATCAAGCCCGCTTTCAACGATAGTGGTGGACAGAAGGACATCATACCGCTTTTCATAAAAGGCACTCATCCGTTCCTCGACCTGTCCAGCCGACATCTGACCGTGCGCCGTCACGAATTTTACTTCGGGTACAACTTCGCGCAAATAATCTTCTATCTCACCCAGATCGGCAATGCGGGGAACGACAAAGAAACTTTGCCCGCCGCGATAATGTTCACGCAGCAACGCTTCACGCAAGACAACCGGATCCCACGGCATGACATAGGTGCGAACAGCCAGGCGGTCCACCGGTGGCGTCTGGATCACTGATAGTTCGCGCAGTCCCGACATCGCCATCTGTAATGTCCGCGGAATAGGTGTGGCGGTGAGGGTCAGCATATGGACGTCGGTTTTTAGCGCCTTTAACTGTTCCTTATGCGTCACGCCAAAGCGCTGTTCTTCATCCACCACGACCAGACCAAGCCGTTTGAATTTAAGCGACTTGGCCAGCACCGCATGGGTACCGATAACGATATCTAGGGTTCCGTCGGCTATGCCGTCCCGGGTCGTGCTGGCCTCCCCAGAAGGAACAAGGCGCGAAAGGCGACCGATCTTTAACGGCAGGTCATGGAAACGTTCGACAAAGTTGCTGAAATGCTGACGGGCAAGCAATGTCGTTGGCGCGATGATCGCAACCTGATGCCCATCCATTGCAGCAACAAATGCAGCGCGCATCGCAACCTCGGTCTTGCCAAAGCCAACATCGCCGCAGACAAGCCGGTCCATCGGATTACCCGACGCGAGATCATCAAGCACTTCGGATATGACCCGCAACTGATCGTCGGTTTCTTCATAGGGGAAACGGTCTACAAAGCTCGCATAAGAGCTGTCATCGACTTCCACCACAGCTCCGGCGCGGGTCGCACGGATCGCCGCAGTGCGTATCAGTTCATGTGCGATTTCGCGGATACGTTCTTTCAAGCGCGATTTGCGCCGTTGCCATGCTTCGCCGCCCAGCTTGTCGAGCGTTACATTTTCGCTATCCGAACCATAACGCGACAGTACATCAATATTCTCGACCGGAACGAATAATTTGTCACCACCAGAATATGTCAGCGCAACGCAGTCATGCGGGCTTTTGCCAACGGTGATTGCGACCAGCCCTTCATAGCGGCCAATGCCGTGTTCCATATGGACAACTAGGTCGCCAGGTGTCAGCACGGCCAGCTCGGCAAGGAACGCATCGGCACTTTTGCGTCGTTTCTGGCGGCGGACAAGGCGGTCGCCGAGCATGTCCTGTTCGCTGATGACCGCTATGTCGCTTGAGGCAAAACCGTGTTCGAGCGGTAGAACAACCATCGCCACAACACCCTTGGCCGCTATGCCTTGCGCATTTTGCCAATCGCCTGCCTCCAGCAGTGAACGCGCGCCGTGTTCGGAAAGCAGCCCTTTTAACCGATCCCGTGAGCCACCGGAATAGCTGGCGATAATTGCCTTTTTCCCGCTCGCAATCAGGTTGTTTAGGTGTGTAGCTACGGCAGCATACACATTGACCTTCTGCGCACGCTCCGGCGCAAAATCACGGCTGGCGTTGATACCGAAATCGATGATCTGCGCCGAATCTGGCTGATGAAACGGGGTGAGCATATGCGCCGCGGCTGCGACAAAGCGCGTTTCAAGCTCCTCCGCACTCAAATACAGCATTTCTGGTGGTAATGGCCGGTAGCTGCCAACGTCACCTGATTGCGCACGGATACGGTTGTCGTAATAATCGCTGATCGCATCAAGGCGGGATTGTAATACCGACGACGTGGCTGCATCGCGAATGATAAGGGCATCTGCCCCGATATGATCGAACAAAGTTTCCATGCGCTCTTCAAACAGCGGCAACCAGTGATCCATGCCCGACAATCGGCGCCCTTCGGAGACAGCCTGATATAGCGGATCGCCTGTCGCCGTGACGCCAAACCGTTCACGGTACGCAACGCGAAACCGCCGGATCGAATCGTCGTCCATCATTGCTTCAACTGCGGGTAAGATATCGAAATGATCGACCTTACCAATAGTAAGCTGATTCGACGGATCAAAGCGCCGCATCGTTTCAATTTCGTCACCAAAGAAATCAAGCCGGAGGCCATCTTCGCTGCCTGCTGGTACCAGATCGACGATGCTACCGCGCATGGCAAACTCGCCGGGTTCAGCAACGGTATCGACGCGAAAATAGCCATTGGCGATCAGCAGCTCGCCCAGCCGGTCGCGGCTTATCGAATGGCCGGTTTTCAGGCGTTCCCCCGTTTGGCGGATGCGGAACGGTGTCACCAAACGCTGGATCACTGCGCCGATGGTGGTCAGGATCAGCTGCTTGGCTTTCACTGGCTGCTGCAGCGCCTGTAATGTTGCCATCCGCTGCGAGGTAATGGTCAGCGAAGGCGATGCACGGTCATAGGGCAGGCAATCCCATGCAGGAAATTGCAGGATTTCAAGCTCAGGCGCAAAAAACGGAACGGCATCGGATATGCTGCGCATCGCACCGTCATCGGGCGCAATGAATAATGTCCGACCATTTGCGGCGCGACTTAGATCGGCGAGCAATAACGGAATGAAACCCGCCGGGACTGAAGCCAGAGTGAGCGCGTGCTTGGCTTTGATGATGGTCTGAAGATCAGGCATATTCGGGCTTATATTTGCTTTTCCAAACCATCGGGCAATGCGATGAAATCAAGCCGGCACAGCGTATCCATCATTGGTCCCTTGAAATCTTCGGGTGGCTCCTGCGTTCCAAAGGCCCAAGCCATGATATCGACATCCTGTTCCTCGATCAGCCGTTCAAACCACGCATATTCCTCAGCACCCCATTCATGTCCGTAAGCCTTGAAAAACCCGCCTACCATGGCGTCGGCCTCCCGCGTGCCACGGTGTGAAGCGCGGTATTGGAGTTTGCGTGCATAGGCCTCGGCATCCATGATTGATGTCCTTCTGGTATCATAAAATTTGTGAGTTATAAGGCGCGTTAGCTATGCGACCCGATATACTCAATCCGTTATTTGCCGATGTGCGCGATATGAAAGGTGTCGGGCCGGGTCTTGCCAAGCCGCTCGAACGGTTACGGCTCGATCGTGCCAAGGATTTAATCTATCATTTTCCGGTTAGCTGGACCTATCGAAAGGCCATAACGACACTGGATATAGCCGATGTTGGTGCGAACATTATCGTGCATGTCACCATAATGGACCACAAAAGTGGGGGCAGCCAGCGGGCGCCAACGCGCATTTATGCAGCCGATGCGCAAGGCAATTTCATCACGTTGACTTTCTTTGGCCGCAATGGCGGATGGGCTCGCAAGCAATTGCCGATTGGCGAAGCGCGAATCATATCGGGCAAACTTGAACGGTACGGCGAAGAGCTTCAAATGGTACATCCTGATCACATTGAGGCCATAGGTAGCAAAGCGCCGCCACCCTTGGCTGAGCCCGTATATCCGCTTTCAGAGGGGCTTGCCAACCGGCGTTTAGGGCAGCTGGTTGAAGACGCGCTGACCCGCGTACCGCCTCTGCCTGAATGGATCGAGCCGAGTTTGCTCGCGATCCGTAACTGGCCATCATGGGCATCTGCGCTGGCGACCGTGCACCGCAAGGATGAACAGACAGCACGAGATCGGCTTGCTTATGATGAGCTGTTTTCAAACCAGCTCGCGATGCGGTTGGTGCGTGCGGCGTTGGATAGGCGCACGGCATATCCGGTGAATGGCGACGGGCATCTGGTCAATAATCTGAAGCTACCGTTTGAACTCACCAGCGCTCAGAAACGGACGATCAGCGAGATTGAGGGCGATCTTGTCCAATCCCGCCCGATGTTGCGATTGCTGCAGGGCGATGTCGGGTCAGGTAAAACGATGGTCGCGCTGATGACCTTGCTTCGTGCAGTCGAGGCAGGGGCACAGGGCGCATTCCTTGCCCCGACCGAAATTCTGGCGCGGCAGCATTATGCCAATTTGCGCGGGTTATTGGCGGGGCTTCCCGTCAACATCGCAATCCTAACTGGACGTGACAAGGGTAAAGCCCGCGAAGCGACCCTCATGGGGCTAGCGGATGGTTCAATCCATATCCTTGTTGGCACACATGCCATTTTTCAGGAAGCCGTCACCTACAAGGCTCTCGCGGTCGCGGTGATTGATGAACAGCACCGTTTTGGCGTCAGCCAGCGTTTGATGCTATCTCGCAAAGCAAAGGGTGTGCCGCATCTGTTGGTGATGACAGCAACCCCAATCCCGCGAACATTGGCGTTGGCGTGTTACGGCGAAATGGACAGCTCGCAGCTCGACGAATTGCCACCGGGGCGAACACCGGTTGAAACACGGGTAATGTCGGGCGAACGCTTGGGCGAACTGGTCGACGGCGTTGCCCGGCATTTGGCGGCTGGGAAACAGGCTTTCTGGGTCTGTCCCTTGGTTGAGGAGAGCGAGTTTAGTGATCTTGCCGCCGCAGAACAGAGAGCAGAGCAACTGAAGCTTCGTTTTGGCGATCAGGTTGCCGTGGTGCATGGCCGCATGAAGGGACCAGAAAAAGACGCCGTGATGGAAGACTTTATTACGGGCAAAACGAAACTGCTTGTGGCGACGACAGTGATTGAAGTTGGTGTCGATGTTCCCAATGCTTCGCTGATGATTGTCGAAGCCGCCGACCGCTTTGGCCTTGCCCAGCTCCACCAATTGCGTGGGCGTGTTGGGCGCGGGGCGGAGAAATCGATCTGTTTGTTGGTGCGCGGTGCCCATATCGGCGAAACTGCAAAAGCAAGATTGAGCCTGATGCGCGAAACCAATGACGGCTTCAAAATTGCCGAGCAAGACATGAAACTTCGCGGCGTGGGGGAACTACTCGGTACGCGGCAATCAGGAGATAGCCCGTTCCGTGTGGCTACGCCCGAACAGGTGCAAGAACTGCTCGGCGTGGCATCAGATGATGCGCGTTTGCTGCTGGACCGCGATGGCGGCCTGTCCGGGTCGCGGGGAGAGGCTGCACGTATCGCATTATATCTGTTTGAGCGTGATGCGGGAATAGCGACGCTACGTAGTGGCTAAATCCTAACGCAAACGCGGACTAACCTTTTCAAGCAAACCCATAAAGTCGGGCAGGCGAACAACACGTTCAAACTGGAAACCAGCGCGTTTTTCGACTGACCAAATCAGATGCGCCTCAATTCGCCCAACGGCAGGTAGCCGGAGTTCGACACGATCGCCACGTTCAAACAGGGTATTATCGTCAATCATAAAGCCATGTGCCGAAACATTGCTAATATGGACTTTCAGATCGCCATGTTGTTTACTTTCGACAATGACTTGAAAATCCGCGCGGTGACGTGCCGCCCGACGAAGATCCATATCGTCGATTTGTGTTGATTGAGCCATTTTTGCGACCTCAGTTAATTGGAGAGTTAAAATCGCACAAATTTACAAAGAAAGGGTAAAGCAAAGTGGATGGTTTTGTTAACGTTATCTTATAAACCTAATCAGGCCGTGCTTCTTTTTACCCGCCGAAATTTTTAGCGCGTTTTCTGAATGGCTTAGCATCAAATTCTCATCAGTGACGGATACACCATCAACACGTGCGCCGCCCCCGGCAATAAGGCGTTTTGCTTCGCCTTTTGATGTTACCAGACTTAGGGCGATCAATGCGTCGATGATAGATATTCTGTCTGTCGGTACATCGACATTAGGTAAATCCTCGCCAGCAGCACCTTCTTCAAAGGTTTTGCGCGCAGTTTCGGCGGCGGCATCGGCGGCTTGCTGGCCACGGCAAAGCACAGTGGCTGCGTTGGCAAGTGCAATTTTCGCTTCGTTAATCGCGCTTCCTTCCAGCTTCTCCAGCGAGGCAATCTCATCATTTGGAAGGTCGGTAAAGAGTCGAAGGAACTTGCCAACATCGCGGTCGTCACTGTTTCGCCAGAATTGCCAATAATCGTAATGCGATAACTGGTCCTCATGCAGCCAGATCGCACCACTGACCGATTTGCCCATTTTCGACCCGTCGGCCTTGGTAATCAACGGTGTCGTCACACCATACAACTCGGTACTGTCGATCCGGCGGCCTAGTTCAATGCCGTTTACAATATTGCCCCATTGATCCGATCCTCCCATTTGCAACCGGCAAGCATTGCGTCTCGACAGCTCAAGGAAATCATAAGCTTGGAGGATCATGTAATTGAATTCAAGAAAAGTTAGCGGCTGTTCGCGGTCAAGCCGTAAACGCACAGAATCGAATGTCAGCATCCGGTTGATCGTAAAGTGCCGCCCGACATCACGTAGCAAATCAACATAGCCAAGCTTGTCGAGCCAGTCGGCGTTGTTGACCATGATTGCATCGGTCGGGCCGTCGCCAAAGGTCAAAAAACGCTCAAATATTCGCCGAATGGAAGCAATATTGGCATTGATTCCATCGGTATCAAGGAGCTTGCGTACTTCGTCCTTACCCGAAGGATCACCCACCTTGGTCGTGCCACCTCCCATAATCACGATCGGCTTATGCCCAGCCTGTTGCAAACGCCGCAGCATCATAACAGATACCAGATTACCGACATGTAGAGACGGCGCTGTTGCATCAAAACCGATATATGCCGGGATCACCTGTTTGGTCGCCAGATCATCGAGTGCGGTTGCATCGGTTATCTGGTGGATATATCCGCGCTCGTTTAGTAAACGAAGCAAATCTGAGTGGTAGTGTGTCATTGCCTGCCGCCTTACATAAGGAAGCTGTTTTGGACAATATGCTGCATCCGATATATCAACCGCTAACTTGCCATCCAAAGTCGCCTGCCAGTTATATCGAGACAATACAGGTGTGCTGCGAATTAACGGCGACAGGTCAGCTGTGGTTGCGATATCATATCGAAGTGCCCGAACCTATGTTATTAGTAGCGGATACACAGGAACCTTTTCGTACTGATAATCTATGGAAAACAACTTGTTGTGAGGTATTTCTGGGAGCTAAAGGTAAGTGCGAATATATTGAATTTAACTTTTGCCCTTCCTCGCGTTGGGCGGCATATCATTTTTCGGATTACCGGGAAAATTCCACCGACTTGCCGATAATAACTACACCAGAAATTCATCTTGATATGAGCAACAGCCATTTTGCCCTTGAAGCTACGGTACAATTGCCCCCTGAATGGCAGCATAAAGCGTTTGATGCCGGTATAACGGTTGTTGCGGAAGAACCTGACGGCATAATATCTTATTGGGCCTTGGATCACCAAAAAACTGACCCCGAATTTCATGATCGCTCTTGTTTTACCCTAAATCTGGAGGCAGCGGAGCAACCATGAAATTTGGAATAGACCGACTTCTCGCCGAACCAGAATTACGTAGAGCCTTGAAAGGCAAGCGTGTTGCCTTGGTTGCGCATCCTGCATCGGTAACTGCTGATTTGAAGCATTCGCTCGATGCTCTCATCGCGTGCGGCGATATCAATGTAACAGCGGCGTTTGGCCCTCAACACGGGCTTCGGGGTGATAAGCAGGACAATATGGTCGA
>JAYUPC010000103.1:0-11130 GCA_043760355.1 Sphingomonadales bacterium | reverse complement strand
CTTCGGCGCGCAGCGCGGCGGGGCCATCGCCACTCTGCCCGCGCCCCAATTGATCGAACGCGTAATAAATCAGGGCGCGAGATGCCGTCGTCAGCGCGCGCATCCGCATCAGCATCCGCCGCACATCGGGGTGGTCGGCAATCGGGACAGCCAAGCGGTTGCGCACGCCCTGCTTGCGCTCGAGCGCGAACGCGACCGCGCGCTGGGTCGCGCGCTCGGCGATGCCAACTCCCTGCAGCCCAACATTCAGCCGCGCATTGTTCATCATCGTGAACATCGCCCGCATGCCACCAAATTCAGGACCTATCAGTTCCCCGATGCAGTCGCCGTCTTCGCCGTATTGCAGAACGCAGGTAGGCGAAGCGTTAATGCCCATTTTATGTTCGATCGAAACGACCTTCACATCATTTTGTACGCCCAACGAGCCGTCCGCATTGACCTGATATTTCGGGATCAGAAACAAGGATATACCCTTAGTTCCCTCAGGCGCATCTGGCGTGCGGGCCAGCACCAGATGGATGATATTTTCGGCCATGTCATGATCGCCGAAGCTGATATAAATCTTTTGGCCCTTGATCTGGTACGTGCCGTCGCTGCGCGGTGTCGCGGCCGATTTCAGCGCGCCGACATCGGACCCGGCCTGTGGTTCGGTCAGGTTCATTGTGCCTGACCATTCACCCGTGGACAGTTTGGGCAAATACATCGCCTTTTGCGAGTCGCTACCGTGATGATAGATCGACTCAATAGAGCCAACCGAAAGGATCGGGCAAAGCGCAAATGCCATGTTTGCAGCCCCCAACGAATCGAGAGCAACAGTAGCAAGAGAGAAAGGCAACCCTTGTCCGCCAAATTCACTTGGTGCGTTAATCGATCCCCAACCGTTCGCGACATAGGCTTTATAGGCATCTACATAGCCTGCTGGCATCACCACATGCCCGTCAATCAGCCGCGCCCCTATAGTGTCGCCAATCCGGTTGAGCGGTGCAAATTCCCCGGCAGCAAAGGTGCCGATGCCATCAACAATGGCTTCCACCATATCAGGTGTCGCACCCTCAAAACGCGGGTAGCTTGCGAGTTCATCGATGCCGGTAATGTGCTTTAGGACGAACAATTGTTCCTGGACGGGGGCGGTGAAGGACATGTGAGATAAAATCCTGTAATGACGGTAATCAATCACCTATAGACGCATCCGATGACAGGCTCAAATCCCTTAGCGCACCCTAACCTTTCGGGCGGTATTATCGATGCTGACGCGGACGGAATCGCGCAAGCAGCGTATATCTTGCGTGAAGGCGGAATTGTCGCTGTGCCGACGGAAACGGTCTATGGTCTGGCCGCCGATGCCAGTAACGCGAGTGCCGTTGCCACGGTTTACCGCACGAAAGGGCGTCCTGATTTCAATCCATTGATCGTCCATGTCCCTGACCGCAGAGGAGCAAGCCAGCTGGCGGAATTTGACACGCGCGCGGACAGTTTGGCCCAAGCTTTCTGGCCGGGGCCGCTGACGTTAGTATTGCCGCTTAAGGCCGGTGCAAAAGTGACGGCAGCAGTTACCGCAGGGCTATCGACAATTGCCATACGTTGCCCGGCGCATCCCGCGATGCAGGCGTTATTGCATGAAAGCGGCCTTTACCTTGCCGCACCATCAGCCAATAAAAGCGGCGGAATCAGCCCGACACGCGCCGCCCATGTTGTGGCCAGCCTGAATGATGCCGCGCCATTGATACTCGACGGCGGATCATGTGCGGCGGGTCTCGAATCCACTATTGTTGCCCTGCGCCCGGATGGCTGGCAAATATTGCGCGAAGGGCCGGTGACGCGGGATGCGCTGACCAGAGTTTTGTCTTGCGACCCTATGTTCATAACGGGCGACAAAATTGAGGCGCCGGGGCAATTGGCCAGCCATTATGCGCCCTCCAAGCCGTTGCGTCTGAACGCTGATATACGGCATGCGGGTGAATATCTGATCGGGTTTGGCGAGCTGGAAGGTGACGATAACCTCTCACCTTCAGGCGATCTGGCCGAGGCAGCGGCGCATTTGTTTGATGCCCTGCACCGTGCAGACGCCAGTAACGCGAGTGCCATAGCTATTGCTCCGATCCCGGTCGACGGCATTGGTGCTGCCATTAATGACCGGTTAAACCGCGCGGCGACACGTTGATGCGTATGGTTTCTGCCAAAAGGATAATAGCTACTACCGCAGGTTGCGCGGCACTTATGATAGCGCACAACTCGATCGCGGCACCAGCCCAAGCCGATATAGAAGCCTATCGCGCCTTGATCGAACAGGACCTTCGTTTGGCGACCACTGGATACCGATTGGCTGCGGTAAACGAACCCTTTTGCAAACGTAAGGTACGCAATCCTGGTTGGGTGATCCATGATATTGCACAATATCCAAACGCAGAAATCGCCAAGGCTGCCTTTAGTTTTGAAATGCCGATCGAGGTTGCTGCGGTGGTACAAAACGGTCCGGCGGATCAGGCGGGGATAAAGCCGAATGACGGTTTTAGCGGTATGGCTGATGCTAGCTTATATTGGCCCGCTTTCCCGCTTGGGAAAAGAGGGGATGAACGGATATTTAGTTTCAAACAGTTATTGGGCGAGAAAATGCCAGAGAAAGCCGACCTTGATATGCGGTTTTCAAGATCGGGCGCTGTCTTTAATACGACACTATCCCCGCCGCCTGTTTGTGCATCTGATTTTCAGATCGATACGGTGAACGGCAAGGATGCGGGTGCTGACGGGAATATGATCAGTGTGTCCATCGGACTTGCACGCTATGCAGAGGACGAGGATGAATTCGCCTTCATTGTCGCACATGAAATGGCGCATAATATTCTAGGCCACCGTGCGCAACTTGACACAGCGAAAGCTCGCAAAAATAACAAAGCCGTGCTTGCAACCGAAGTGGAAGCAGACAGGCTGTCAGTCTGGCTCATGTCTAATGCGCGGTATGATCCAAATGGTGCCACCCGTTTTGCGGCGCGTTGCCGCAAAGATAGCTGTTTGGGACTGTTTACCGATAGCAAACATCTGGGATGGAAAAAGCGCGCCGATATTATCCAGGCAGAGATTGATGCAATCCGCGCAGCTCCGGTTAAACTGTCGGCAATAGATACAGCAGTAATGCCGCCGCTTTTGCAGGACAGATAACATAAATCTGCGCTAGGCACCTTATCCCTGTTCCATCGCGGCGTTTGTTGTCCTATCAGATGCAAAACAGGAAGCAGGGAGCGGGTCTGTGCCCAAGTCATTTCATCTATTATTGACCCTTAGTGGGTATGTACTGCTCGGCGCATGCAACGCGGATAAGCCGGCGCCCAAGATCGCTTCTGAAGATAGCATTTCGGTGCAGGTGGTCAGTGTGCAGCCCGGTAATGCGATCCGCACGATCAGCTCGGTCGGCACAGTGCGCTACCGCCGTGAAACCCCGCTTGGTTTTACCACGTCAGGCAAGGTAGCCTCAGTACGCTTTGAAGAAGGCGATTATGTGAAACGCGGCGCTTTGCTCGCGGCACTCGACACAACCTCGGTTGGGGCCGATCTGAATGTGGCGCAGGCTGAACGTGACCGGGCGCAATCCGAATTTTCAAGGCTTGAATCACTTTACAAGGATGGCTGGATCACCAAATCACGCTATGAATCCGCGCAAGCTGCTGTAAAAGTCGCCAATGCCCGGGTATCACAAGCGGGTTTTTCCACTGGTACGGCGCGGCTTTATGCGCCATCGAATGGGGTTGTATTGGTACGGAGCGCACAGCCTGGACAGATTGTGGCGGCTGGTGCGTCTGCGATGATATTGGGTGAAGCAGATGACGGCTTTATTTTCCGCGTCCCCGTGATCGACAAAGAAGCTACCAAATTGCGCGTCGGGATGCCAGCGAGCATCGTTATTGATGCGCTTGGGCCAGAACCGCTTTCTGCAACCATCAGCGAGATTGATGGCCGCGCCAATGAAGCAACCGGCGCGTTCACCATCCAGTTCCGCTTGGCAAACCGGCCAAAACTGCGCTCCGGACAAATCGGGACTGCCAGTATCGCCATGCCTGCGTCAGAGGATGGATCGTTGCAAATTCCGTCAAGCGCCTTGTTTGGCGTGCGTACGGGGGAGGGGCTGGTTTATGTGGTCGACGCGGCAACACAGCGGGTTGAAACGCGCAATGTTACGATTCAGCGGATTATGGATGCTTCCGTCATCGTATCGGGCGGTTTGGCGGCAGGCGATGTTATCGTGGTATCGGGCATAGAAAAACTGCGCACTGGCGCCCGTGTTAAGGTGGTTGCAGCAACGCAATGAGCGTAAAAATTTTACCACGGACAAGCAAATGAGAATTGCTGAATTAGCCATTCGCCGGTGGCAGCTAACGCTGGTCTTATTTGCTTTGTTGTGTGCGCTTGGCATATCGGCTTTTCTGCAAGTGCCGCGTGCGGTTGATCCGCATTTCTCGATGCCCGTTGTTACAATGGTTGCATTGCAGCCTGGTTCCGATGCAGCCGAAATCGAACAGACCATTACCAAACCGATTGAGGATGTGCTGCAAGGGTTGGAAGATGCAAAGCAGGTTGCCTCGACCAGCAGCGATGGCAGCGCGGTTATCCGTGTTGAATTTGACTGGTCGGGCGATCCGGACGAATATTTCAACAACACGGTGCGTGAAGTGTCTGCTATCCGCAGCCGTTTACCGGCAGATCTTGCTTCGCTCACGTTTGAAAAAATCCGTACCACCAATACTTCTGTGTTGCAGGTTGCGCTGCTCAGCGATGATGCAAGTTGGTACCGCATGGAAAAATATGCCCGCGATGTAAGCGAGGGATTTGGCCGCTACCAAGAAGTGCGCCAAGCGGAAATATTCGGATTACCCCAACCTGAAATCAGCGTATCGATCAATGCGGGTAAATTGGCCGAGCTGCGCGTGCCGGCCAGCAATGTCGCTGATGCCATCCGGCTGGGAGGGGCAGATGTGCCAAGCGGTACAGTAACTAGCGGAGCTAAGCGCTTTAGCGTAGAAGCGGGCGGTGCATTTCGCGATCTCGATAAAATCCGCAACCTGCCGCTGCGCACTGGTGATGGCACAATATTGCGTGTGGGCGATGTTGCCGATGTTAACTGGGGAGCCGCTGAACAGCGCGTGCGCGCAACACATAATGGCAAGCGCGCTATTTTTATTACCGCCAATCAAAAACTAGGCACCGATGCGACCAAATTGCGCGATGTTTTGGTTAAAGAGCTGGAGAAGCAAAAGGCGCTGCTTCCTCCCGATATTCAGGCAGTGGTCCAGTTTGATCAAAGTAAGGATATTACAAAAAGGTTGAGAGAACTGGCGCGCGATTTCGGGATAGCATTGTTCCTTGTAATCTTCACTTTGCTGCCCTTGGGGTTCCGGGCGTCCTCGATTGTCATGGTCTCGATTCCTTTATCAATCGCATCCGGCCTACTCGCGATTTCGGCAACGGGGTATAATCTAAGCCAGCTGGTTGTTGCCGGTTTCATTCTATCTTTGGGGCTGTTGGTCGATGACAGCATCGTTGTCATTGAAAATATCTCCCGCCATTTGCGCATGGGGAAATCACGCGATCAAGCAGCCATTGACGGCACTCGTGAAATTGCAAAGGCGGTTCTGGGGTCAACCGGCGTCTTGGTGTTCGCGTTTCTGCCATTGCTATTCTTGCCAGAAGGCGCCGGAAAATTCACCCGCAGCTTCATCGCCAGCATATTGTACACTGTTTCGGCTTCTATGATCGTCTCGCTGACCATCGTCCCTTTTCTCGCCAGCCGGATATTGAAACGTGATGGCGATGAAGAGGGGAATGCCATTTTGCGCTGGTTGATGCGGAATATTGACCGGTTTTACAGACCGCTCTTGCATAGCGGCCTGACTAATCCCAAAGTCTATGTCTGGGGGGCACTTGCCATTACATGCTCGGCATTTTTGCTGGTGCCCGTCCTTGGGGTCAGCCTGTTTCCCAATGCAGACACATCTTATTTCCGCGTAAATATTGAATCCGAACAAGGATCAAGCCTCGACCAAACTGGCAAAATCGTGCGCGAAGTATCGGCAATCCTGAAAACTGAACCTGCGATCAAAAACCGTATCGAGGTGGTCGGCGGCCATAATCCCCCGGTATTCTACAATGTATTCGAACGCGGGGAAAATAGCAGCCAGGGTGAAGTAGTCGCGATCATGGATGATTGGGAGGGGGCAAAAAGCATCGATATGGTCACCCGGCTCCGCGCTAAGCTTGACAAAATTGTCGGTGCGCGGATTAAGCTCTCTTTGTTCCAAAACGGTGCGCCGATTAACGCGCCAATCGAATTTCGGGTAAATGGCCCCGATCAAGAAGTGTTGAAAGGCTTGTCTGCCAAAGTTGAAGACGTGTTGCGTAAAACCCCGGGGACACGCGATGTCAACAATCCGGTATCTGTTGACCGCATCGATTTGGATGTGCGGATTGACGAAGCCAAAGCTGCCTTGCTGGATATCCCGTCAGGCGCGCCGCGCCGTGCCATAAGATTGGCATTAAGCGGGGAGCGAGCAGGCGCATTTCGGGATAGCGAAGGCGATAGTTACCCGGTTGTGGTTCGCCAGCCGCTGTATAATACCCAACCGGTTTCGGCTCTCGACAAGATATTCGTCGCAACCCGCGCGGGACGCCCTGTGCAATTGTCAGAGATAACCAATCCGACGCTGGTATCATCGCCGTCTTCCATCCGTCGTTATAATCTGGAACGCTATGTCGGTGTGACGGCACAATTGGTTCCAGGCGCTGTTGTGTCAAAGGTCAACGCAGCCGCAGACAGCGAGATTGAAAAGATCAAACTGCCTCAGGGCTATTCCATTAACATAGGTGGGGAGGCAGAAAAGGTGAATGATACATTCTCCGGTTTTGGCCCGATCATCATGGTCGCCCTGTTCAGCATATTTGCCATCCTTGTCGCTGAATTCGGCAGGTTCAGGGAAGCTCTTGTGGTTGCTGGCGTTATTCCTCTTGGTACCTTTGGTGGCTTTATCGCACTCTATGTGACGGGCAATAATCTCTCGTTTCTTGCGGTTATCGGCTTTATTGCGCTCATCGGTATCGAGATTAAAAACTCGATCCTGCTTGTTGATTTCACCAGCCAGCTGCGCGAAGGCGGGATGGAATTGCGCGCTGCGATTGAACGTGCTGGGGAGGTCAGGTTTTTACCCGTGCTGCTGACATCGGTAACGGCTATCGGCGGGCTCATGCCGCTCGCGCTGTTTGGCGGCAGCCTTTATGGGCCGCTTGCTATTGTACTCATTGGCGGGCTGATCTCGTCAACGCTGCTATCGCGGATTGTGACACCTGCGATGTATCTGCTCGTTGTGCGTGGTGGCGATAAGGGCGGCCAAGAACCGGTTGAGGCTCTGCCTGCTTGATTTGGCTCGATCGCTTCCCATTTAAGCTGTGTCTCATTAAAATAGTCGAAAGGAATATTCATGGATGTTCAGGAAGCGATTTTTGCAGGTGGCTGTTTCTGGTGCGTCGAGGCGGTGTTTGCCCAGCTGAAGGGCGTTAACAGCGTCGAAAGCGGCTATATCGGCGGTCATGTGTCGAACCCGACCTATAAGCAAGTTTGCAGCGGCAATACCGGCCATGCCGAGGCAATCAAGATCGGCTTTGATGCGGATCAAATCAGCTATGGCGACTTGCTTGACATCCACTTTGCGACGCATGATCCGACCCAGCTTAACCGGCAGGGCGGTGACATCGGAACGCAGTATCGTTCAGCTATATTCCCGCTCGAGGATGCACAGCGCGACGAGACTAAGGCTGCGCTTGAACGTGCTGCGGCCGACTGGCCTGCGCCGATTGTCACCACAATTGAGGAAGTGAGCACTTGGTATCCTGCCGAAGACTATCATCAGGAATATTGGAACGGCGAAGGGCAGCGCAATTCCTATTGCCTTGCTGTCATTCCGCCCAAGCTTGCCAAATTGAAAAAGGGTTTTGCCGACCGGCTGGCTGGGGCATAAGCGTGTTATTAACGCGTGTGTGCTATATTCGCGCATAATATCAACGACGAGGTAACGGCCATGACGCATAAACCGATCCGCAAAGCCGTTTTCCCAGTGGCCGGCCTTGGCACACGGTTTCTGCCTGCGACCAAGGCGATCCCAAAGGAAATGTTGCCCATCGTTGATAGTCCGCTGATCCAATATGCGGTGAACGAGGCGCGTGAGGCGGGGATCGAGCAGATGATCTTCGTCACGGGACGCGGCAAAAGTGCGATCGAGGATCATTTCGATATCGCTTATGAACTTGAAAAAACCATGTCTGAACGCGGCAAGGACTTGTCAGTGTTGGAGCCCACCCGGCTTGGCCCAGGCAATTGCGCTTATGTCCGGCAACAAGAACCGATGGGGCTGGGCCATGCCATATGGTGCGCGCGCGATATTGTGGGGGATGAACCCTTTGCGATCTTTCTGCCCGATGAATTCATGCACGGATCGCCCGGCTGTATGGCGCAGATGGTTGATGCCTATAACCGCGTGGGCGGCAATGTGATCAGCGTGCTTGAAATCCCGCATGACAAAGTATCAAGCTACGGCGTGATCTCCCCCGGTAAGACAGAAGGCGCGCTTACAGAAGTTTTGGGCCTGGTTGAAAAACCCAGAATCGATGATGCGCCGTCCAACCTGATCGTATCGGGCCGTTATATCCTTCAACCCGAAGTGATGGGTATTCTCAAAGTCCAGGGCAAAGGAGCAGGCGATGAAATCCAGTTGACCGACGCGATGGCTCAGATGATCGGCAAACAGCCATTCCACGCGGTTACCTTTAATGGCAAACGCTATGACTGTGGTTCAAAGGTCGGGTATATCGAGGCCAATCTGGCGGTCGCATTGGAGCGTGCCGATATGGCCGATGAAGTCCGCGCAATTGCGATTGAACTGCTGAAGTAAGGTTTAGGACAGCCAAAGCTGCCGTCAGCTACTTTTCTTTCGCGAATATTCACCCTTTGCTCATCTTTGCTGCTATAAATCATGCGTTAGATCACAGAGTCTAGGGAGTTTTTATGCGGATTATCATTGCCTTGGGCGCACCGTTTTTACTGCAAGGCTGTGTCGCATCGATTGTCAAGGATGTGGTGACCGCGCCAATCAAGATCGTTTCGAAAACCGCCGATGTGATGACCACCAGCCAGTCGGAATCGGATGAGAAACGCGGCAAGGAAATGCGCAAGAAAGAAGAGCGTCTAGGCAAACTGGCACGCGACCGTGACAAAGCGGTGAAGAAATGCGAAAAAGGCGACGGCGATGCGTGCCAACAGGCCGAAGCAATTGATGCAGCTATTGAGGAAGAACAGGGGCGGGTGATGTAGGGGCATAGATGGACTTGAGATGTAGGATTTCATTTGAGAAAGCCGGACAGGCTCCTTCTCATTTTGAATATAGAATGTGTTTGCTTTGAATGTCGGTATATTGGCTTCAATAACCAACTAGCATATCTGTAACAGAGCTATGGCTGCTTTCGACAAGATTGCGGTCATTGCTGGCTTCAAATTTGAACATTAGAAGCTGCCGTTCATTCATCTCGCGGCGATGGCAGATAAGGGTCTATTGCGAACTGGCGGCTTGGAAGTGCTCTTCAATATTGCGATTTCATATCTTCCGGAATCATGAACCGCTGCACATAGGGGATTGACCTTGAGCGGTTCATTGCGTCCCAGTACATTGCGTGTGCGATCGGCTCGACGATCTCGCATGGCACATGATAGCCATACATGGGGAACAACTCCGTCCATTCCTCCTTACGATGCCACGAACGGTGAAATTCGGGCTGAAGGTATACATATATTTCCCAACGGATGTTATTGAGATGCTCTGCGATGTGGCTCGCGTGATAAATAAAAATATCGTCTGCAAACCGCTCATTAAAGGACGGTATGGCAAGGTATGCCTCGTTCTCCGTGATAGGTTTTCCGTTAACATTCATAAGGTCGCGCAACCGTTTCACGTTTCCCTCTAGTCGCGCCAAGTTGTGCTTCGCGATGTCGCCGCAGATCCGGATATATTTTAGACGTGATACGCGTAAATCGATGACCGTATCAATAGTAGGAAGGTTAACTCCCTCGGTAACGAATTCGCGTTCCAGCCAGTCCGCAAACTTCTCGACCGCAGCGCTCAGTCCCGACGCATCAGTTCCAAGCAAAGGGCACACGCAAACCTGACGCAAGTGGAATAGGAAGGTCAGGTTTGCGGGTGTCGTATTTGTCGGCGGCTCTTGCAGGCCCAGCGGTATCGGCCTTCCGCTAAATCCGCGAGCTTGGGAGAGGAAATCTGCCAACAAAATCAGAAACAACTGGCGATGCTGGCTCGTTGGGAACCAGAGGTTAGAGAGCACGGTGTGTTCGGTTTTCTCGAAGATCGCCCAATTAACCATGCCGTCGATCATTTCCCATGCACAGTTGAGAATAATGGCCTCGCGTTCAGTATCGTTCAAAACTCTCTCTCCTAGGGAAATTACTGCATCGCGCAAATTTCAGCTTAACTTTTATATCGACCATTGCCTAAGACGGATAGTGGCCGGAATAACGCGCGAATAGGAAATGAATAAAAGTCGGTATCGGCGCTTTGCGGCCCAGATAGCGGACTGTCAGCTACCCCCAACAAAGCCGCCACTCAATTATACACCGACTTAGTCTGATGGCTCTTTTATGCGAGTAAAAATCCTCGCGTTTTATTTTCTCAAACTAATCTCAAACCCGCAGGAATCTGTCCAAGTTCACAGTTAAAACGGGGTTTTTGTGTTGGATATAAATCCAACATTTCCGGGCATTCGGAACTCAGGATTTTCGCCCGTTTTTGGAACGGTGCGGTAAGTTTAGACAGTTCAAAGAGCCATGTCTGTGGTTGCAAATGAAATCCTACATTTCAACTGTTTGTTGTTGGGGTGGGGAGCGTGCGTTGGTATAAATCCTCCCCGGAACGGGGAGGTGCCCTCTCGAGAGGGCGGAGGGGTCCCACGTTTTCGCAAGTACAGTGCATAGACGTGAGGTGGGACCCCTCCGTCAGCTTCGCTGCCACCTCCCCGTTCCGGGGAGGATTTCACAAACCCCAACCCAACCCAAACCCTCACCCCGTCGGTTGTTTCTTCCACGTGCCG
>JAYUPC010000102.1:0-11135 GCA_043760355.1 Sphingomonadales bacterium | reverse complement strand
GTTCGATCAAGAATGCCATTTTCGGCAAGAAGGAAGAAACCGCCGCTCCGGCCGCCGCGCAAGCCATTCCAATGGATAGCGCGCCGGCACAGCCCGCTCCGCAGCCGATGGTCGAGGTCGATATCGAAGCCAACCTTTCGGCGATGTCAGGGGCGGACGGGCTCAACTGGCGCAGCTCGATCGTCGATCTGATGAAGCTGCTCGGCATCGATTCGAGCTATGCCAACCGCAAGGCACTCGCTGAAGAGCTCGGCAACACCAGCTATGAAGGCTCGGCCGAAGACAATATCGCGCTGCACAAGACGGTGATGAAGGCACTCGCGGCCAACGGCGGCAAAGTGCCGGCGGCGCTGCTCGACTAATACCAAGCTGCGTTGATAGGAACTCATAAGCCCCTCCCCTTCAGGGGAGGGGTTGGGGTGGGGCCTCTCCGCCTCACGCAACGCCAGAGAGATATGCACCAACACGCCTTCCATATTGTGCAAGACATCTGTATTAGTCACTCGCAGAACTCGAAAGCCAAACTCGGCAAGCTTATCGTCACGTAAACGGTCCTTAGCCTCATCATGCGTGTCGGCATCAACCTCAACGATCAGCTTTGCAGATGGGCAGGCGAAATCTGCGATGTAATACCAGATCACATCTTGACGGCGAAACTTGAAGCCTTCTAGCTGACTGTTTGAAAGATACCGCCATAGCCGTTTTTCCGGCTCAGTTGGGTTGCGGCGCATTTCCTTTGCTCGTTTGTGGAGTTCGGTCAAGCAGTCAGCGGGGATGTTCCAGTTTTTGCCGCGGCCTTGGGTGGGTGTTTGGCCTAACCGCTTATTGTTGTCCTTCGGTGTTAAGCCCCTCGCCTTTAGGGGAGAGGTTGGGGTGGGGCGGTGAGGTTTGTTCTTTGTTTCGAGCGTGGCGCTAGGCTGACAGGCCCCACCCCCGACCCCTCCCCTGAAAGGGAGGGGGGTAAGGTCAGTCTTGTCGTTAAGGTCGATCATCCAACTGACCCCTCTAAACTAATCCCCAGCAGCTTCTGCGCCTCGACCGCAAATTCCATCGGCAGTTGCTGCAGCACTTCCTTGGCAAATCCGTTGACGATTAGCGCCACCGCTTCCTCGGCATTCAGGCCGCGCTGCATTGCGTAGAACATCTGGTCGTCGGAAATTTTGCTCGTCGTCGCCTCATGCTCAATCTGCGCGCTTGGGTTGCGGACTTCGATATAGGGGACGGTGTGCGCGCCGCTCAGGCTGCCGAGCAGCAACGAATCGCATTGGGTGAAGTTGCGCACGCCTTCTGCATTCGGCGCGACGCGCACAAGCCCACGATAGGTGTTGTTGCTGTGGCCGGCGCTGATGCCCTTCGACACGATGGTCGATCGGCTGCCCTTGCCATTGTGGATCATCTTGGTGCCGGTGTCGGCCTGCTGGTAATTGTTGGTGACCGCAACCGAGTAAAATTCGCCCACGCTGTTTTCACCGTTCAGCACGCAGCTGGGATATTTCCACGTCACCGCGCTGCCGGTTTCGACTTGAGTCCACGAAACCTTGCTGTTCCGCCCCTGACACAAAGCGCGCTTGGTGACGAAATTATAGATGCCGCCTTTCCCTTCCGCGTCGCCCGGATACCAGTTCTGCACGGTCGAGTATTTGATCTCGGCATCGTCCAAAGCAACGAGTTCGACCACGGCGGCATGGAGTTGGTTCTCGTCACGCATCGGTGCAGTGCAGCCTTCGAGGTAGGATACGTAACTGCCCTTGTCAGCAATAATCAAAGTGCGTTCGAACTGGCCAGTATTCTCCGCGTTGATGCGGAAATAGGTGGAAAGCTCCATCGGGCAGCGCACGCCTTCGGGGATGTATACGAACGTGCCGTCCGAAAACACCGCGCAGTTGAGCGTCGCGAAATAATTGTCGTGCATCGGCACAATTTTGCCGAGCCATTTGCGCACAAGATCGGGATATTCCTTGATCGCTTCCGATATGCTGCGGAAGATTACGCCAGCGCGTTCGAGTTCGGCACGGAAGGTGGTAGCGACGGATACGCTGTCAAACACTGCATCGACCGCAACCCGTCGGCCTGGCATTCCTCCATCTTCGCCGCCCTCTACGCCCGCGAGCAGCTTTTGTTCGGCAATCGGAATGCCGAGTTTCTCGTAAATGCGCAGAATTTCGGGATCGACCTCGTCAAGGCTGCCAAGCTTTGGCTTTACTTTAGGCGCAGCGTAATAATAAGCGTCCTGATAATCAATAGGTGGCACATTAAGTTTTGCCCAATCGGGTGGCGACATCGTCTTCCACATCGCAAACGCCTTCAACCGCCATTCGAGCATCCATTCCGGCTCGTTCTTCTTGCCTGAAATAAAGCGGACGGTATCCTCGGTAAGCCCCTTGGGCGCGAAATCGGTTTCGATGTCCGACGACCAGCCATGTTCATAATCCGCAACACTGGCGGCGGCATCCCATGCGGCCTTGTCTTTGATATCGATGTCGTCGGTCATAGTTGCACCACTTGAAAATTTTCCCGCAAAGGAGTGGAGGACGCAAAGGGAACTTCTCTGCGATCTCTGCGCCTCCGCATAAACAAAATATCTAGGCCCATCAGATCCGGGCCCCCGTGAAAGATGTCAGACTAACCCCTGCCAAGGCCCCGCGTACTGCATTGTTCACCACGGCCCAGTGCGGCTGCACACGGCATAAGCCCTTCATAGCACATGTGTGGCTGCCGGAATCTACGCAAGAGGTCATCGCAATCGGGCCCTCAACCGCTTCAATAATATCAGCAAGCGAAATCGCCGCAGCAGGCCGTGCTAGCTGTATTCCACCGCCTGTACCTCGCGCGGAACGGAGCAATCCTGCCTTGGCCATCATGCTGACCAGTTTTTGCACAGTAGGCAAAGCCAGCCCCGTCTCACCAGCCAGATCTGTCGCCGAAACACGTAAAGAACCGCAATGCCGCGCCGCCGCGGACATTACCACTACACCGTAATCTGCCATGTTTGACAATCGCACTTCAGCGAATCCTTAATCAGACCAAATCGTTCTGATTGTGCATATCGTTACTTTCGCTCTGAAAATCAACCCGGATCAGCTTCCAGATCCCGATAATTATCTTTGGATAGCCACATGCGCAAGATTTTGCTGTCATCACCGTCCAGCGAACCCGGGGTGCGACCCGTAAAATGGCGGATTTCCCGGATCATATGCGGCTGGTCATAAAATAGAGCTTCAATTTTGGTTCTAAGTTCAGCAGGGCAGGATGGATCGCACAAATGGCTTGCAGCCCTTAGTGCGCGGTATTTGCGCATCAATGGTTTTGGTGGCGATCCGAAATAGCGGGTGATTAACCGCGTTGCCGTACTGCGTGACATAGTGAGCTTTGAATAGAGCAGGTCAATATCGGGATCAAATTCGCTCGATATCCATGCAGCGACAATCTGGATTAAGCCGATATGACTGGCAGGAATAGTGCGTGCGTATGGCAATAAAAAGTCTGATATTTCATGCACAAGGTCTGCATGCGACATTGAACCATCAGCAAAACCGTCGCTGAGTTTCTTGCCCAAAACGGTAATATCGGATCCGAAAATATCAGCAGCGTTTACCAATCTGTCGGCATAAGAGCTGGCGGCTTTTCCGGTCAGCGCCACAAAACCAAGCGGCGATAATGCAAGGCCAAAGACAAGAAACGGACCATTAAGCGAGAATTCTGCCGCCGCCGTACACGGCCCGAACAGGGATACGCCGTGCAAAGGATCGACATGACCGTCATTAAAACGCAATTCGCCCCCACCACGCAAGAAGAACACCAAATGGCCTAAAGCTGCAGGCTGAAAATCGCGGATAAAGTGTTCTTCACATTGGAAAAAATAGATCTGTGTAACAAACGGAGCGAGTGCCGGGGGAGGTACAAATTGCCGAATGGATAGTTTGTCGGGACCAGCCGTGTTGAACGTTGCAACTGCAACGTCATTGGAATCCGCCAAAGCGGGCATAATCCTGTCTGGCATGGGGTGCGTCCCTGTATTATCGCGGTCAGTATCTCTTAACTTCTCGCGCTTTTTTATAGTTTACAAGATTTTAGGAGTTTACGCAATGCGCTCGTTCATAGCGTAATAGGTAAAAGTTGCGGGCATTGGCATTCAGTTTTTTGTGGCGATATATTCATCCAACTTGTTTGCCTGTGCCGCTGATAACCGCAGCCCCAGTTTGCTCCGCCGCCACAATATGTCATCCGCACTTCGCGCCCATTCGGTGCTGACCAGATAGTCGACCTCAACCTGGCTTAGACCATATCCGAAATCCTGACCCAGATCGGCGAGTGACTGCGCGTTTTTAAGGAAACTGCGTGCTCTGGTGCCATAATGCCGCACATAACGGCGGGCCGTGATCTCGGTGAGGAACGGATATTCCCGCATATAGGCAGAGACCAAATCTGCCTGACCATCCATCGCAAAATCGCCGCCAGGGAGGGGCTTGCCCGCTGTCCAGCCTTTCCCCTCAAGCACTGGCAAATAGGGGGCGAGCCGTTTGATGGCGCTCTCGCTTAAATGGCGATAGGTCGTGATCTTGCCGCCATATACCGACAATATTGGCGCATCCCCGGCTTCATCGTCAACATCAAACCGGTATCCACGCGATGCAGATTCTGGTTTTCCCGACCCGTCATCGACCAATGGCCGAACACCGGCATAGCTGTGTACGACATCATCCGGGGTTATGACTTTGCGGAAATAGGTGCCTGCCGACGCGCAGAGATAGGCAATCTCTTCTGCTGTTGCATGGACATCATCAAGTGATCCGTGATGGTCGGCATCAGTTGTTCCAACCAGCGTGAAATCATCCTCATAGGGTATCGCAAAGAAAATCCGGCCATCGGGGTTTTGGCAAAAATACGCCTGCGGACTGTCGAACATTTTTGGAACAATGATATGTGAACCGCGGACTAAACGAATTTTCTCGTTTGGGTTTCCATGATGACCTGTCGTGCGTTTCAACATGTCTAGTACAGCGGGGCCAGCTGCGTTTACGACGGAACGGGCGCGGACGGTTTGTTGTCCTTGTGTTTCAATATGCCACATACCATTTTCGCGCCGAAGCAAGGTAACTTCGCTATGTAGCTTTATTGTCGCGCCGTGTTCGGCGGCATCCAGCGCGTTCAGCACAACCATCCGCGCATCGTCTACCCAGCAATCCGAATATTCAAAGCCGCTGGTAAAATCTGGATTGAGCGCGGCGCCAGCAGGTTCTTTGGTTAAATTGAGCGAGCGCGTTGCAGGAAGTTTCTTTCGCCCGCCAATATGGTCATACAGAAACAGACCGGCGCGCAGCATCCATCTGGGACGCAGGCCTTTTTGATAGGGCAGAACAAATCGCATCGGCCAGATAATATGTGGAGCAATTTTCCATAGCCGTTCGCGCTCGATCAGTGATTCCCGCACCAAAGCAAATTCATAATATTCAAGATAGCGCAGGCCACCGTGGATCAGCTTGGTTGAGGCCGAGGATGTTCCGCGTGCTAGATCCCCGCGTTCAAACAAAATCACTTTCGCGCCGCGCCCAGCTGCATCGCGCGCAATTCCGCAACCGTTTATACCGCCGCCGATTACGGCAAGATCATATATTGTGTCTTGGTCGGTCATAAAAATGCCCATGCTACAAAAGTTGCTCCAGTAAAGGCGGTGAGGGTGGCGAGGATGACCGGTAGAATAGCCTGCCAGCCATGATCGAGCAATGCCTCCAACCGGCTGCGCATCGCAGTTGCGGTGACGGCAAATAGCAGCAAAGCTTTGGACACGATCAGGCCGTAATGTTGGACAGCGCTTGGCATTGCGATCAGCGAGTTGGCCGCAACCAGTGCAAAAAAGCCGAGGATAAACCAAGGTAGTTTCAACTTGGCCGCAAGGCTTTTCGGTTTTCCGTCAGCGCTGCCGATGGCTAATCCGATTAACGCAACAACCGGCGCTAACAACGCCACCCGAGATAGTTTAACAATGGTCGCGACTTCGCCAGCCTCTTGGCTAAAGCTATAGCCACCGCCTAGCGCCTGTGCGACATCATGCACCGCTGCTCCCATCAGAAAACCCGCCTGCCGGTCAGTGAAGTTGAGCGCTTCGGCGATTAGTGGATAAGTCGACATCGCAATCGCGCTGGCCAAAGCAACGCCAACTAAGGTCAGCGTGAAATATTCATGATCCAGCCGCTTTTTGCCGATCAGCGCATAAATGGCGAGCGCGGCAGACGCGCCGCAAATCGCCGTAGCACCGCCGCCTAGCCATCCGGCATAGCGCCCCAATCCACCAATCCGCGCGCCAATCAGTCCTGCACCGATGGTCAGCGACATTACCGCGACCAATCCGGCAAAGGCCAATGGCCCGACTGCACCGATTTGCATTACCGTCACCTGTGTGCCGAGCAGGATGATACCCCATCGCAATCCAGAGGTCGCAGCCAGATCGAGCCCAGCATAAACTTTGGGATTGGCCGAGACAAAATTCATGGCAAGGCCTAGCAACAGTCCGGCCAGGATCACTGGCATGCCATAATGTTCGGAAAACCATGTGGCCGCTGCCGCCCCAATGCCGATCACAATCAAACCAGGCATGTATTCGCGCAGTCCGGTTTTATGCGGAGGAGCAGCGCCTTCCTGTTCGGATAGCAATACTTCGCCATATAGGTCGGCAACATAATTCGTGTTTATGTCTTGCGGTGTCATATTTGCGTCTATAGGCTTTCTTGTACAAGGTTCCAGCCTATAAAGACGGCGAGGCCAAGCAGGAGAGGAATATGATCATGTGCAAGGCTGTTTTTCTATGAAGCCGATCACGCCCGCGCTGCGCTGGACCCTATTTGGACTGCTATGCGTTGCCGGCATATTCAATGCCATGGACCGGCCGATCATCGCGATTCTCAAGCCCGACATGTCGGCCGATCTGGGCTGGAGCGATAGTGATTTCGCCAATCTTGCCTTCGTCACGCAGGTAGCAGCAGCCCTTTCCTTTCTGTTCACCGGCTGGCTGGTTGATCGGCTTGGTGTGTGGCGCTCGATGATTGCAGGTGTATCGACCTGGAGCTTGGCCGCCGTGGCGCATGGCTGGGCAATCGCAGGTTGGCATGTCGTTGCGGCGCGGATTGGCCTTGGTGCGACCGAGGCAGTGCAGACGCCGCTGACGATCAAGACTGTCGCGACGCTGTTCCCGCCCGATAAGCGCAGCTTTGCCTTTGGCGTAGGGACTGCGATTGCAGGTGCAGGCACGATTGCAATGCCTTTCTTTATCCCCGTGCTCGCTGCCAGTATCGGCTGGCGCGGTGCGCTGGTGTCTGGCGGGATTGCCGGCTTTGTGACGCTTGCGATTTGGCTCTGGTTTGCACGCGGCATCCGCTTTGACGACGGGGCGGGAGATAAAGCCCGCGACATTTCAGATGACGGAGCGCCCTATGGCCCCATACTTACCCAGCGCAGTACCTGGGCAATTGTGGTAGCCAAGGCACTCTCCGATGCAACCTGGTGGTTGATGGGGTTCTGGCTGCCCGATTTTTATCGTAAAACTTTTAACCTGACGACTGAGGAACTGGCGGTACCGCTTGCAATTGCTTTTTTGGGGTCCGGTGGCGGTGCACTTCTCGCAGGCTGGATTTCAACCCGGCTGCTCGAAAGCGGTTGGGGCGTAAACCGGGTGCGCAAGACGGTGATGCTGGTTTCCGCCCTGATCGTGTTACCCTTACCATTAGTGCTCAGCCTTAATTCCTTTTGGCCGGTTGCGATCATGATGGGCGTTGTTATGGCGGGGCATCAGGGCTTTTCGCTGTCAATTTTCTCGACGATCACCGATGTTGTGCCACGTGGAAAAGTGGGGCGCGTCACCGCATTTGGCGCTTTCATGGGAAATATGGGTGGTGCGTTGATCCAGTTGGTAACCGGCGCCGTGCTTGCGGCAGGGCTAGGCTTTACGCCTTTGTTTATCTTCGCCTCTGTATCGTATTTGCTGGCACTTGGCTGGCTGCAAATGCTGCTGCCCGATATCCGCCGTAATGAGGAAATCTCCGCATCGATTTTGGCGTAACTGGTAATGAAAGCCGTTCGGGTTTTAACCGGCCTTGGCCAGCCCGTGCTGCGCAACCAAAGCCTGCAACTCGCCAGCTTCATACATTTCCATCATGATGTCGCTGCCGCCCAAAAATTCGCCCTTTACATAAAGCTGGGGGACGGTTGGCCAGTCGGAATATCCCTTAATGCCTTGGCGGATTTCCATATCTTGTAGCACATCAACGCTTTCATAGGTGACGCCCAGATGGTCAAGAATGGCAATCGCCTTGCTCGAAAACCCGCATTGCGGGAACAAGGGCGAACCCTTCATAAAAAGGACAACGTCGTTTGATTTAACCAGCGTGTCGATACGTTCTTGTGCACTCATAATCTTAACTCCTTATTTGGGTGTGACCGCATATTCCGGCACGCCAGTGGTCAGTTGCAGTGCATGGAGCACCCCGCCCATCCTTCCGCCCAGCGCGTCATAGACGGCCTTATGTTGTTTAACGCGGGGCAGCCCCCGAAAGCTCTCGCTAACTACACGCGCGGAATAGTGGTTGCCATCGCCTGCCAAATCGGTGATCTCTATTGTTGCATCTGGCAAAGCGGCACGGATCATGCCTTCAATCTCGGCTGCTGCCATTGCCATAGTATCAGGCCGCTTCGATATATTGGCGACGTGCTTCGATCATCTGTGTGTCGAGAGCGGCGCGTACTTCTTGGTCGTCGGTTTCAACGCCAGCCGATGTTAGATCGCCTAGAACCTTTCGGATGATATCCTCTTCGCCAGCTTCCTCAAAATCAGCCTGCACCACAGATTTACCATATGCATCAGCTTCTTCGGCTGTTAGTCCCATTTTTTCTGCGGCCCAAAGCCCGAACAGTTTGTTACGCCGCGCCGAGATTTTGAATTGCAGTTCTTCATCATGGGCGAACTTGTTTTCAAATGCGCTTTCGCGATCATCGAAGGTGGTCATAATCAATCCTCTTAATTCCTAAAAGCATTTAGGTACGCGCTTTTGTGAAAACAAGCCATGGTTTAGGTTCTGCGGCTAAACTAGTTAATCAAATTGTGACGACCAGCTTCCCGACTGCCTTACGATCACCCAGTCGTGCGATCGCTTCGCCAGCGCGTTCTAGCGGGAAGACTTCGGAGATGACCGGCTTGATCTTGCCCTCAGCATAGAGATCGAACAACTCGGCAATATTGGCATGATTGCGCTTGGGGTCGCGTGCGGCAAATGCCCCCCAGAACACCCCGCATACGTCGCAGCTCTTAAGAAGCGTCAGATTAAGCGGCAGCTTAGCAATGCCGGCAGGGAAACCGACGACCAGAAATTTACCCTCCCACGCAATCGCACGGACAGCCGGTTCGCTGTAATCGCCGCCGACAGTATCATAAACTATATTGAAGCCGTCCCCGCCAGCTGCCTTTTTGAAGGCATCGGCCAGACCTTTTGATGTATCTTTGTCGAGTGGCTGATAGGGGTAGACGATTACATCGTCGGCACCTGCTTTGCGCGCAATATCAGCCTTGGCTTCGCTCGATACGCCTGCAACAACGCGGCCGCCATATGCTTTGGCCAGTTCGATCGCCGATATGCCGATGCCGCCTGCGCCGCCCAGAACCAGAACAGAGTCGCCCGCTTTCATATGGCCGCGATCTCTAAGCGCATGCGCAGAAGTGCCATAAGTCATCAGCATCGCGCTACCATCTTCAAAGCTCATGGCGTCGGGCATTTTGAAGCAGTTGAATGCCTGTACAGCAACCTTCTCGGTCAAGCCGCCATTGCCGCACAGCCCGATTACGCGGTCGCCCACAGCAAAGCCGCTGACACCTTCACCCACTGCATCGACGATACCGGCAATTTCACCGCCCGGCGCAAAGGGGCGCTGCGGTTTGAATTGATACAGGTCGACAATCATCAACGTGTCGGGATAGTTGATCGAGCAAGCCTTAACTGCAATGACAACAATGCCGGGGGTAGCAGCGGGTTCGGGCAGATCGCCCATGACAAGCGTTTCCGGGCCACCGGTTTGGGTTGAAAGTAGGGCGCGCATTTTTTTCTCCTATAATGTTGTTGGCACCAACCAGGGTTGGCTTACCGCAAGCTTCGCCTCATGCGCGGCAATCGCGGGCGCACTTTGCAATGTCAGCCCGATTTCATCCACACCGTTCATCAGGCAGTGTTTGCGAAACGGATCAATGTCGAATTCAAACCGGTCCTGAAACGACGTGGTTACAGTTTGCGTTTCAAGATCGATATGAATGGGATCTGTTTTGGCTACCTCCATCAACCGGTCAATCGCTGCTTGCGGCAGGACGATAGCTAGCAAGCCGTTCTTGAACGCGTTACTTGAAAATATATCGGAATAGGATGGTGCTATCACGGCTGAGATACCTAAGTCGGCCATCGCCCAAGCCGCATGTTCGCGACTTGACCCGCAACCAAAATTGTCACCAGCAATCAGGATTGGTGCGCTCGCATATTCGGGATTGTCAAACACATTGCCGGACACGGCGCGCAAGCTTTCAAATGCCCCTTTACCAAGGCCGGTTCGGCTGATCGTTTTCAACCACGCGGCCGGGATGATGATATCGGTATCAATATTTTTCAGACCCAATGGATAGGCGCGGCCTTCGACTTTGCTGATCGGCTGCACGTATTTAATCCGTATCGGCTTTGGGTTGCATTTCCGTCGTTGGTACAATTTCGGGTTCGGGGGACATCGGCTCCAGCTTGCCTTTCTTCCGCGTCAGGCTACGCCTTCCGGCATAGAGCAAGGCAGCAACCAAAGCCGCCGAGCCAACCGCTGCGCCCACTTTTGCGCCAGTGGACCATTTATCGTCGTCGGGAGTGTCAGTCATGATAATCCAAAAAATTTGTGAATGCGTTGAAAACACAAGCCACGCGCCGACCATTTTGGCAAGACCTAACGCAATCAGGGCACCATATAATCTGAACAATCGGGTATTTGCTGTGGCGTGAAATAGCTGCCGAATTCGCCGTTATAGGTATAGATAAGGCGATAGCTGCATTTGCGGTCCTTGCGCGGTTTCAGATCGGCAACGCTCAATTGCCGCAGGGTATTATCCTGCGACAAACGGCTGCTGC
>JAYUPC010000101.1:0-33846 GCA_043760355.1 Sphingomonadales bacterium | reverse complement strand
CCGCATGGGGCAAGGCGACTGGTGGCCAATTTCCAAAAGGCAGCGAAGGCGGTGAGGCCAAGGCGACAATCTGGAGCGATGCCGCCGGTTTCAAAGCCGCCGCCGACCAATATGCCACTGACACTGCGGCCTTGGTTGAGGCGGCAAAATCAGGAGATAAGGCAAAGTTCACCGAAAACTGGGGCAAAGTCCGCGGCAATTGTGCGGCGTGCCACGGGAAATATAAGGCTGGGTGATTGGATGCTTTCAGAGGTGGAAGCGCTGCGCTTTGGACATTGATGCCGCCCAATAACTCTTGTGGTTATTCCACCTAACACCGTAACTCCGTCTTAGCCGTTAAGGTTCGCCAGTATTCGTTGAAGAACTTGTCGCAGGTCATATCGGCAAGCTGGATACGGGTGTCCTGTCCGAATGCTTTTTTAAGCTCGCCACCAATAACCGATTTATCACTTTGTGAGATTTTATACGCCGTTGCGACAATTTCCGCATGGTCCTGCATCTGTTGAGAGAGCAATTCGACATTCTGGCGATGAAACGCAAAGCCGAGGAAAACCAGCCGGTCCGCCCTGGCTATTGTCGCACGCATTGCTGCCAATTCATCGCCTTCCTCAACGCGCTCAGTGAAGGTTCGTACTAGTTGTGCGACTTCGGCAAGCTGTTGGGGCGAGCCTCCGCCAAAGTCTACGCTAGGCGTTTCCCCCCTTTGCCAAGGAAGCCTGCCAGCTACGCCATATGGCCGGTGAATCATCAAATTTTGCATTATTTCTCGAATGGCATCTGGTTTCATACCGTAATACGATGCCATAGAAAACGGCAGATAATGCTCTAAACAGCGATCATAATTGAAGTTTATAATTTCGAGATTCTCAAAGATGCTTGTAACTTCGCTTTTACGAACATTTTCAGTTAGGAGCTTGGTCAGACTACTGAACCACGTATCGCCAAATTTAGTTAGATCAAGAGTATCGGGCATATTTTGAACGCGCTTGAATGCTGGGCTGGCCTCCTCCGCTTTGAGAATTGCCCTTACGATTCCCAGCTTTCCTACCAACTCAACCTTTGGATCTTCCAAAGCATCGATAACGTTGTCAATCGACAATGCTTGCTTCGCGGATTCACTTAGCTGCCAGCCCGCATGTAAATGTTCATTCAGTTTGGCAACTTCACCCCCCTCATTAAGGCGTATCTTTAGCGCCTGCACTATGCTTTCGTCGCCAGCAATCTGTCGATAGTGTTCAAATGTAATATGGGTTAACTTAATTATTTGTTTCAGTAGGTCAGGGCCCGCTGGTAAACCAACTTCGACACTTGCACCTGCGCCGATAACAAGAACTGTCTTCGCCCTGAACATTTCTCTACCCCTATATTATTTCTCAATCACCACTAATATTATGACTTATGTAACCCACCGCAGTCGAGGCTATATTACATGCGTTACCCCGACCCCCATTCAACGATGTGTTTCACTTTGTCGCGTAAAAATATCAAAACCATTATAACTACGCGAATTATGCGGACTTCAGGTGTCAGGCGAAATAACCCCTTAATTCACTGCGGCAGATTAAGATGATCCTGCATTTGATTTACCTTTCTTTGCGCCTTAGCTGTCGGGCAGGATAATGCTTGCAATGTAGGATTTGCCCTGCCAGCTTGCTGACTGACATCGTTATCCTGCTCTGGCCGTGAGCATCGTTATCGGTCCCTGTTTTTCTTATTTCGTAACCCCGTGTCATAAAGCGACAAAGGAGACAGTTTTGGTGCGATAGTTGGTCTCTTATGTCGCTTTATCTCCGCTCCCTGTCAAAAAAGCGAATAACGTCGTAACCTTGTGTAACCTTTCAGATGTGCATTGGAACGCGAAGGCATTAGGTTGATGCATCCCCGTTCGTGTCGAGCGACGACGAGAACGGCTTTAAATGACTCAATGTAAAGTTATCCTGCTCTAAACATCCCATAATTAAGACGCCTCATTTTTGTTCATAAATATCGATACTTTCATGAACGTGAATAAGGGGTTCAGCGCCGCGTCAGACTCGCTAGTGCAAATGCAGTTTTACCGGGCGACATCACGCTGCCCGCAATTAAGGACCAGAGCCCATGAAAAGCATCTTGCTGGCCACACTCGCCGCGACAGCTTTCTTGATACCAACCGTTTCACGCGCAGCCGATGGCTATCTAGAGCTAGGTCGCGAGCAGACTTCGCGCGAATACGGCGATAATGACCGCCCCGATTATCGGCGTGGTGACCGTGACCGCCGCGAAGGCGAAGGCAGCAGCGATAGCGGTCGTGATGGCAATGGGGCTCAAGGAAGCTATGTCTACGTACCTGCCACACAGCCCGACTACCGCACTTACGACCGCAACCGCGATAGTGACCAAAATCGCCGCTGGGACCAGAACCGTGACGAACGCCCTGATAGCAACCGGGATCGCAACTGGGATCGCAATCGCAGTGGGCGCATCGGTAGCAGATATGAACGTAATGATGACGAACATGAAGGCCGACGTTATGACCGCGACCAGAATGGGTACCGTGATAGCAATTGGAGCCGCAATGATCGCGGGCACGATGACCGCTGGAACACCGGCTGGCGGGGTGACCGCCGGTATGACTGGCGATCAAACCGCGACCGTTATGGCAACAATTACCGCAAAGGACGCTATGCTGCTCCACAATATGGATATGCTCGCGGCCGGATCAGTGTCGGGGTTACCATTGGATCGCCTTATTATGGATCACGCTATTGGGTGAACAATCCCGATCATTACCGGCTACCCGCGGCTTATGGCCCTTACCGCTGGGTACGCTATTATGACGATGTTCTGCTCGTCGATATCCGAAACGGTTACGTGGTCGATATGATCAACAATTTCTTCAGGTAAGCAAAACCCAGAGAAAAACCAGAGGCCCGGACCGGTCCGCCGTTCCGGGCTTTTTGCATTTGCGCGGTACTGGCGTTATCCCTTTCACAAGATTACCGATTCGGATGTACCTTATGTTAGCCGACCCTAAACCTTCCAAGTTCGACCCAAATAATGATCCGGCAAAACTGGCGCGGATTGGCACGCATGTGACCAAGCGCCTGAACACCAATCCTCTTGTGCAGCAAGTCGAGGCCGAGGGTATTCAGCTCTATCTGTACCAAGGTTTTTTGAGCCTCAAAGACTGCGCCATGTTGATACGCAAGATTGATGCAGAGGCTGTGCCATCGACGCTTTATAAAGGCACCGAACAACCCGGATTCCGCACCAGTTCGAGTTGTCACCTGAACCGCTGGGATCCAGAGATAATGCGAATCGAAACGCGGATGAGCGATGTTATGGGTATCGAAAACGACTATGCCGAAACGATGCAAGGGCAACGATATCATGTGGGTCAGGAATTTAAGGCGCATCACGATTTCTTTCACCCAAGCCAAAGCTATTGGGAACAGGAAGGTCCAAATGGCGGACAACGCAGCTGGACGGCGATGATATTCCTGAATGAACCCGAAGACGGAGGTACCACCGAATTTCCCAATCTGGGGATGGGTGTACGTCCGCGTACCGGTATGATGATGATTTGGAATAATACCGGGCTTGACGGGAGCTTAAACTATAAATCATTGCACACAGGTACGCCGGTAATCAAAGGCGAGAAACATATTATCACAAAATGGTACCGGCAGAACAATTGGCTCGCGATTAATACACAGACCCCTTGATGTTCGGGCGTTGACCTTAGACGATCAAAGATTGCTGTCTGTCGAAACGATGTTGCGCGGAGAAATGCCAAGTCGAAAGTTGTTCCCGCAAAGATTAAAATTATCGGAACAGGCAAATCTCATGAAAATCTCGAAAATCCTTATACTTGGTGCTGCGGCGTTGTTGGTTCCGGCAATGGTTCCTATGGCGGTTTATGCTAAGGTTGCAAAAACTGATAAGGCAGTAAAAAAGCCCGTTACCGATGAAGGGCAAAAGCTAAAAATGTTGTTTGCGGCTGATGATGAAGCCAATTTGAAACGCAATCCGATCAGCGCCCTGTTCCGCGGCGATATGCGTTATGCCGACCAATTGGGTGAGTTCGTGAGCGACGCATATTATGACCACGAACGTGCGGCCGCGAACGATAATCTTGCCAAGCTTGCCAAGCTCAACCGCGCAAAACTAAATGCGACCGACAAAATCGCTTATGATATTTTCACCCTGAACCAAAAAGATACGATCAAAGGCCTGTCGCCCGAATATCTTGATCTAACCAAAGTCCGCCCGATCAACCATTTCTTTGGTATCCACACATTCTACCCCAGTTTTGCCAGCGGTGACGGGGCAGCGCCGTTCAAGACACTCGCTGATTATGACAATAACATAAAACGCCATAAGCAGTTCATTACCAATTTTGACGCGATGCTCGTCCGGTTCCGCGAGGGCAAGGCATCGGGCGTTGTCGAAACCAAATTGACGATCCGCAATGTAATCGATCAGCTGAATACCCAGTTGGCACAAAAGACCGAAGAGTCGCCTTATTACGCGCCGATCACAAAATTCCCGAAAGACATGTCCGATGCTGAAAAGGCACGGCTGACGAAGGAATATAAGGATATCATCGAAAAAGGCATCATGCCGTCCTACACCCGGATGCGGGATTACTTGCGCGATGAGTATTTGGCTGTTGCACGCGAAGAGGTTGGTCTGTCATCAATGAAGGGCGGAGCCAAGCTCTACCAATATCTGATTGAACAAACCACAACATTGCCACTAAAAGCTGATGATATCCATAATCTTGGTCTGTCCGAAGTTGCCCGGATCAAGGGCGGAATGGAAGATGTTAAAAAAGAAGTCGGCTTTAAGGGTAGCCTGGCTGAATTCTTCGAATATTTGCGCAATGATGCTAAGTTCAAACCCGCCAGCCGCCAAGGTCTGACCGACGGTTATTATGCCATTGGAAAGCTTGTGGACGCCAAGGTCGGGGCGCAGTTTAAGGTCCTACCCAAAGCCCCGCTCGAAATCCGTCCTTATGAAGAATTCCGGGAAAAATACGAAGCAGGTGGATCTTATCAGAGTGGCACACCCGATGGCTCACGCCCTGGAATATTCTATTTCAACGCCTACGACCTTCCCAGTCGCACGACCCCTGGCATGACGACGCTCTACCTGCACGAAGGCGCGCCGGGGCATCATTTCCAGATCAGCTTGGCACAGGAAAATGAGAGCTTGCCTGCTTTTATGCGCTTTGGTGGCAACACTGCCTATGTTGAGGGCTGGGCGCTATACTCGGAAACTTTGGGCTATGATTTCGGTTTGTACAAAGACCCTTATCAGCGTTTTGGTACATTATCGGATGAGATGCTCCGCGCCATGCGACTGGTGGTTGATACAGGCCTGCACAGCAAAGGCTGGAGCCGTGATAAGGCGATTGAATATATGCTCGCCAACAGCGACATGGGCAAAACCGACGCCACAGCAGAGGTCGAACGTTACATCGCAATTCCAAGCCAAGCGCTTGCATACAAAATCGGTGCACTCACCATATTGCGTTTGAAGGGCAAAGCGAAGAAGGAACTCGGACCAAAATTTGATGTCCGCGAATTCCATGACCAGATATTAAACACCGGCGCTTTGCCATTGTCGATATTGGAGAAAAAAATCGACGATTGGATTGTCGCAGTGAAAGGTAAATAAAACCTCATTTAGGCCAGAATTCATATCCGGTTCACACGCTGAAAGGCATTTTTGCGTAAGTAAACAAAGTATATGGAAACAATCAATGCGTTTAGTAAGTCTAATTGCTTTGGCTATGATGGCCGCATTCCCCGTCTCCGCTCAGAGCCCCGGCAGCCCGTTGATTGACTATGCCGGTTTCAACGAATTGACGACGGAAGTTCAACCGTACCGTGAACAACGCCTGATCGGGCTCGCCGATTTCAAGAAGCGCGGCGTGAAGCCCGACACCTTGATCCTCGATGCCCGTTCTGCAGAGGCATTTGCCGCAGGTCATATCAAGGGTGCAGTCAACCTACCGCTGCCTGATTTTAATGATGCCAGTTTGAAATCGCTGATAGGTAAGAATGAGGGACGCGAAATCCTGATTTATTGTAATAACAACTTCACCAATAACCTTTGGCCCATCCCGACGAAGCGCATGATGCTGGCACTGAATATCCAGACCTTCATCAACCTTTATGGCTATGGCTATAAGAATATATATGAACTGGGCGATGCCGTTGATCGCAATTTGCCTGAAGTGGAGTGGGTCGGTGAAAAAGACGCTAAGCTGACGGTGCTTAGATAGGACTTCCGTAACGGATTTGTCGGACGCGCAATTTTGCTATAAACTTCTCGTATGAAAATGATGTTGCCATCATGCCTGCTGTAAAAGCCGCCAATCCGCGTGAGATATTTTCTAGCGAAGATTGGACCGCAATCACGCGTGTGTCGGGTGCACGTGGGATATGGTTGGTGGCCCATGGCTGGCTTGTGGTGGCGTTCGCAGCTTTTACCGGGGCATGGGCGTGGGATTATCATTGGACCGCCGGGTTAGTCGCAACACCTGCCGTTCTTGCCATATTGGGTGGGCGGCAATTGGGGTTAGCGATCTTGATGCATGACGGTGCACATGGCTTGCTTCATCCTGTCCGCAAGACCAACAACTTTATCGGGCAATGGCTGACAGGTGCGGCGACGGGGAGCGACCTGCATGCCTACCGCGCCTATCACCTGACGCACCACAAATTCACGCAGCAGCCCGAAGACCCTGACCTGTCACTTTCCAAGCCCTTCCCCACCAGCCGCGCCAGTCTGTGGCGCAAGATGGTGCGCGATTTGACGGGGCAGACTTTCTTCAAGCAGCGCAGCCATCAGACCGCTGCCGCCTGGCGCGGAGTAAAAGCAATTCTGCAGCGTGAGGCCAGCGAGACGGCGGACAAGCGTGACACCAGCGCCGGTCGTGCACTCAACCTGCCGAGCCGCAGCGGTATTGACGCGCCGGTTGCCAATATCGAAGGTGCCAAGACCACCGCGCGCACGGTGGGCCGCTTTTTGGCAGTACAAGCGATCCTGCTGGCAACCTCTCTTATCCTCTGGGGCTGGACGCCGTTTCTGCTCTGGATCGTGGCGCTTGCTACTACCTTCCAGCTGTTTCTGCGTATCCGCAATATCGCCGAACATGCCTGCACCACCACGGGCAGCGGAGACCCGTTCAGCCATGCCCGCACGACCCGCGCCAATTGGATCGAACGTGCTACAGTCGCGCCTTACTGGGTAAATTATCACAGCGAGCATCACCTGTTCATGGGTGTGCCCTGCTATCATCTATCCCGTGCGCATGTGTTATTAGGGACAGGCGGCTATCATAAGCGAATGACGATTGCGCCGGGCTATGCAGCTTTATTGCGGCAGGTTGTTACAACCAGCCAACACGCCTAAACCGGACATAAAGGCCGATACAAACCGACGCCATTCCGCCGACAATGATAAGATAGCCGTATTTCCATTCAAGTTCGGGCATGAATTTGAAGTTCATCCCATAAATCCCGGCAATTGCAGTTGGCACAGCAAGGATAGCAGCCCAAGCGGCCAGCTGCCGCGTAATCACGCCCTGACGTTGCTGTTCAAGCAGGCCGCTCGTATCGATCACCGAAGTAAGCGTCTCCCGCAACCCGTCCACCCGGTAATTCACCCGGCGGACATGGTCGGCCAAATCACGGAAATAGGGATCAAGCTCATCATCAATTTGCGGTAGGTCAAGATTTACAAACCTGTTGGCCAGATCCTCCATCGGACCCAACACCCGCCGCAAACGGAACAGGTCGCGCCGCATGGTAAATAGCCGGGCAGTTTCGGCGCGATCGAGAAAGGCATCCATTGCATGATCCTCCATTGCCAGCACCTTCTCCTCGACTAAATCAATGACCTCCAGATAGCCATCGACGATGAAGTCCAAAATCTCGTGCAATACAAAATCAGGTCCTTGTTTGAGCAGCCACGGTGTTGTTTCCAGCTGGCTGCGGATGTTATTGTGCGCACGCATCGAACCATGGCGGACGGTAACGATAAACTGACGCCCGACAAAAAACGCGGTGTTGCCATAAGCGATCCGTTCATCTTCCAAATGGAAAGTGCGCGCAACGACAAACAAATGGTCGCCGTATGTTTCCATCTTTGGCAAATGCTTTGGGTCAAGCGCATCTTCCACTGCTAAGGGATGGAGCCCGAACCGATCCTGTATCTTAAGCAGCATTCCATCATCGGGTTCGAGCAAGCCGATCCAGACAAAGTCGGTTAGATTTTCAATATGTGGAATGTCTTTTGACAGATCAAGTTCGTGCAGCAGGCGTCCGTCGCGGTACACTTTTGCGGCGATGACTGTCATATTTTCTTTGCCCCTTTACCTGACCGCAACCCTGCCATTTCGTCGATCAGGTGATTGAGTTTTTCATGGAGGCGGATAATCTCCAGCTCGGCGCGCAGGTTGACTTCGTAATCGTGGCTGGCCGCAATACGGTCCTTAATTGCCTGCCGGTTCTGGCTCATCATGATGATCGGCGCTTGTATAGCCGCCAGTGTTGAGAGCATCAGGTTGAGGAAAATAAACGGATAGGGATCAAAGGCGAGGCCCATTTTACCTAGAATTGCGGAATTGAGGATCATCCAACCAAACAGGACAACGCCAAAACCGATGATGAAGGCCCAACTACCACCGACCGCGGCAACATGATCGGACAGGCGTTCGCCATAAGTTGCGTCAGCCTCATGTTCGACATTGGCGTTCAGGCCCGTGGTTTCACGCTTATGGATACGCAGCAAAACCCGTCGCTCTACCGTTGAAAGCGCATCGCTGGTCTTGCCAAGTAATTCCATCGAGAGATCATCGACGGTGCGGTTGGTTGCCATCATGCTCTCCCTTTATTATTGCGTCACAAACCGGCCCGCAGCCCGGTCTTTTTGTGTATAAACCGGATCAAAAATCTGGCCATTTATCGCTACATAAACACCCGCTGGCAAGCTTTGTACAGCGGCCAACGCAAAGCCGACATTAAACGCGGCATCGCTCTGTCTTAACGAAGCAGGCTGCATCGCGCCGGTTAGCACGATGGTTTTGCCAGTTATATCGGATAGCGCCCGCCCGGTTTGCACCATAGTATCCGTGCCGTGAGTGAGGAGTATCTGGGTGGCTGTGCTGGCGGCAACTGCCGCGTGGATGACAAGGCGGTCATCATCGTCCATGTCTAGGCTATCCTTGCGCATTAGCTGCGTCACACGGTGGCCGACGAAGACGTTATTTTCGCGCAGCATATCGGTGATCGCTGTTGGTCCGATTTGATATTCGGACAGGGCATCGAAATACACCTTGTCAATCGTTCCACCGGTAGTGAAGATATCGATCATTGGACCCTAGGCGCATTCATCGAGCACGGGATGTGCAGGCATTCCGTCAGGTGCCGGATAGGGATTGCGGAAGGTGAAGGCGTTGGCTGTCGGCCCGTTCGCGTCGAGCAAGGCGACCTTGACCATTCCTTCGGCTATTGTCGGAATATGGCCAACAGGAACCCACCAGAGCGCCATAAACACGTCCATTTTCTCGAACCATTCCTTGCGGCGGCGCATATAAATCAGGTGATCGCTCTGCCTGTATACAAATGCGCCCAGCGCCTCGACATCGCGCCACACCGACATATTGACCAGCAGTTGCGGATCGCTCTCATCCGGCACAATATCAGTCGCGTCATTGCCGTCGCCCACCAGCCGCCAGATAAACCCGGGAGACGCGTCGGCAACCGCATTCACCGCGTCGAGCGCATTCATGAAATCAGCATTGGCGGGATCATCGCGCAGATGGATGAAGCGGCCGACGTTAATCTGAGCGAGATGATAACCGGTCATGAAAGTGCCTCCGCAATCAGTTTACGGGAATTGGCAACGCCGTATAATGCGATGAAGCTACCCATGCGCGGCCCGGCCGAGCTGCCCAATAACGTCTCGTAAAGCGCCTTGAACCAGTCGCGCAGGTTTTCAAACCCAAGCGCCTCATCCTTGGCAATGGCATATACGATATTCTGGATATCCTCTGCACTTGCATCTTCACTTAAATTCGAAAGCTCGTTATCCAACATTTGCAATGCCGTTACTTCTGCCCCCACAGGTTTACGGCGATGCAGCGTCGGCGCAATAAAATCCCGGGTATACGCCATGGCGTTGTCGATCAGCCCGTCAAGTTCGGGATATTTTGCAGCGTCACCATCTTGAACATAATTGCCTAAATATGCCCAAATCTGTTCCTTATTGGCATCTGCCCCCATTACGCCGACCAAATTAAGCAACAAGCCGTAAGTTACAGGGAGAACCATATCCGGAACAACGCCATTGCTGTGTACATGATGCACTGGATTGCCTAGTTTTTTATCGATTTCTTGTGCTGGATAGGTGCCGCGCATTTGTAGATATTCGTCCACCGCCCTCGGGATCACACCGATATGGAGTTGCTTAGCGGCTTTTGGCTCGCGATAGGCGTAGAAGGCAAGGCTTTCCTCACTGCCATATTTCAACCATTCCTCAAGCGTCAAGCCATTGCCCTTTGACTTCGAAATCTTCTCGCCCTTTTCGTCGAGGAACATTTCATAGATCAGGCCGTCTGGCTTGCGTCCGCCAAGTGCCTGCGCGATTTTGCCGGATTGTACGCCGCTATCGGTCAGATCCTTGCCGTACATTTCATAATCGACACCCAAAGCAACCCAGCGCATCGCCCAATCGACCTTCCATTGCAGTTTTGCGCCGCCGGACAGGATCGAATGGGTAATCACCTCGCCCTCATCTTCGAATGATACCAACCCGGCCTCCGCATCCAATACGGTCACCGGCACCTGAAGCACGGTACCAGATTTGGGCGATACGGGCAGGATCGGCGAATAGGTCGCGGCGCGTTCGGCGCGCAAAGTTGGCAACATGATATCTAGGATCGCCTGATTACAGCGCAGCACATTTTTCAGCGCGTCATCAAACGCGCCGCTCTTGTAGCGCTGCGTAGAGGACACGAACTCATAGTCAAATCCGAACCGGTCGAGAAATTCGCGCAGCATCGCATTGTTGTGCGCGGCAAAGCTGTCGAACTTGCCAAAGGGATCGGGAATATCGGTAAGCGGTTTGCCGAGATACTCTTTTAGCATATCGCCGTTCGGAATGTTATCGGGCACCTTACGCAGGCCGTCCATATCATCCGAAAACGCCACCAATCGTGTTGCCGCTCCGCCTGTCATTGCCTCATAAGCGTGACGCACCATCGTCGTGCGCAGCACTTCATTAAACGTACCGATATGCGGCAATCCCGACGGACCATATCCTGTTTCAAACAACACCGGCGCGCCGTCTTTGCCGCTGGGATAGCGTTTGAGCAACCGGCGCGCTTCTTCAAAAGGCCATGCCTTGTTGGTTAGGGTTGCGGATTGCAAAGCGGTACTCATTCCTGTTTCCATTTCGTTCTATTTTCGCTTATTGCGGTTTACAATGACGCAATCCCTAAACTTTCCTGCGCTGCATGCAAGCCATGCCGGTATCTGGATCGCAACGCCAGATGGTGAGGTGCGCCGTGTTAGCAAGGGGGAGGCTGTGGGGCGGGCTGCTGAAACGCCGATGGTGATGCTAAATGCGCCGTTGGTGGCGCAGCGTTTGGGCTATGCGGATTTGTCCGGGCTGGATTTGCTGGAGCTGTTTGCCTTTGTGCACCCGGCAAAATTTATGGTTCCGACGCCCAAGGGGTTGGCAGGGACGCTTGATATTGCGCCCCGTCACCCTGTTTTTACTGATGAGGAGGTTCCCCGCCTCCTCCTCACCGCCACGCAAACCCTGCTTGCCAACCTTACTGAACCCGATTGGCAAAGCCGTGAGGGTGCGTGGGATAGCACGCAAAACCTGATGCGGCTGCGCTGGCCGTGGGCGAATGCAGTGCTGGACGTACTAAAGAAACCCGAACAGGCCGAACGCTGGCTGTTCTCCAAACTGCCCGAATGGGAAGAAGCGCCGCCGCGCCCTACCCCGCGACAGATCACACTCAATCCAGATGCCGTTCAAGCGCAGCTCGCCTCGCTCGTCGGTGCGGGGGCCGAAGTGCGAGAGGGCCAGCGCGCTTTTGCTAGAGCCGCTGCGCAAATCTTTGCACCGCGCGTTCGCAAAAGCGAGCCCAATATGCTGCTTGCCGAAGCGGGCACAGGGATTGGCAAGACCTTAGGCTATCTCGCCCCCGCCTCTCTCTGGTCAACCAAAGCCGACGGGACGGTGTGGATTTCAACCTTCACCAAAGCGCTGCAACGGCAATTAGTGCGTGAGGCAAAGCGGATATATCCTGACGAGGCCGAATTCCGCCGCAGGGTCGTGGTGCGCAAGGGCCGCGAAAATTATCTGTGCTTGTTAAACCTTGAGGATGCACTCCAAGGCGGTTTTGCCGGGCGCGCCGCGATCCTTGCGCAACTGGTGGCCCGCTGGGCCGCGTATAGCAGCGACGGCGATATGGTCGGCGGCGACCTGCCCGGATGGCTGCCGACACTTTTCCGCCGCAATGGATCAACTGCACTGACCGATAGGCGGGGCGAATGTATCTATGCCGGGTGCCCGCATTACAAAAAATGCTTCATCGAACGCGCCAGCCGCAATAGTGCCGCCGCCGATATCGTGATCGCCAACCATGCGCTAATGATGGTCAATGCCGCACGTGGCCGGGATGCCGAAAATAATGGAGCAAACCGGCCAACACGCATAATTTTCGACGAAGGCCATCACCTGTTCGATGCCGCCGATTCGATGTTTGCAGCAGCACTTACCGGTCAGGAAACCATCGAACTGCGTCGCTGGGTCATCGGCCCAGAAGGCAAGGCATCGGGGCGCAGGCGGGGATTGGCGGCACGACTTGCCGATGTGGCGAGCTATGACAGCGAGGGCGGGGTTGCGATTGAAATGGCACGGATCGCTGCCGAAGCGTTACCCGGCGATGGCTGGCTGGCGCGGATATCGGAGAATATGCCCTCCGGCCCAATTGAACGCTTGCTCTGCGCAGTCCGGACTATGGTCTATGCCCGCGATGAAAGCGACAGCAACGAAGGTGGTTACGGGCTTGAAACCGAAATGGCAGAACCCGATGCAGCTTTTGTCGATGCGGTTGCCGGGGCACAGGCGGCTTTCGAAGCCTTAGCGCGCCCTTTGACGGTGCTAGGCGGGCGGCTGGAGGCGATCATTACCGATCCGCCGGATTGGCTCGACGGGGCGGCGCGGGCGCGGATCGATGGTGCAATAGCTAGCCTTGGTTACCGGATTGATACCGTGCGCAGCTGGGTATCGATGCTTGCACGCGCCAGTGGCCCGGTTGATCCCGATTTTGTCGACTGGCTGGCGCTTGACCGGTTTGACGGGCGTGAATTTGATGTTGGGCTGCACCGGCGCTGGCTCGATCCGATGAAGCCGGTCGCAGAAATCGTGCTGAAACCTAGCCACGGCGTTCTTGCCACATCGGCCACCCTGCGCAGCGGCGGCGACTGGGCGAATGCAGAAAGCCGAACCGGCGCTTCGCATCTCGATCACAAGGCCGAACATTTCAGCACGCTTAGCCCGTTTGATTATGCCGCACAAGCCGAAGTCCTTATCATCACCGACATCAAACGCGGCGATATGGCCGCACTAGCAGGAGCGTATGCGGCACTGATCAGCGCATCAGGCGGGGGGGCGTTGGGGTTGTTTACCGCCATCCGGCGTTTGCGCTCCACCCATGCCCGGATCGCCGACCGGTTGGCGCGCGATGGGCTGCCTTTATACGCCCAGCATGTTGACCCGATCGACACCGGAACGCTGGTCGACATTTTCCGCGATGATCCGCATTCAAGCCTGCTCGGTACCGATGCCCTGCGCGACGGAGTTGATGTTCCGGGGCATTCGCTGAGACTTGTAATCATGGAACAGGTGCCTTGGCCGCGCCCTGATATCCTGCACCGCGCACGGCGCTTGGCGAGTGGCGGGACCGAATTTGACGATCGGATCATCCGTGCCCGGCTCGCGCAAGCCTTTGGCCGCTTGATCCGCAGCAACGTTGACAAGGGGCATTTTGTTTTGCTCTCCGCCGCTGTGCCATCACGGTTTTTAACAGCCTTCCCGCCGGGAACCCAGGTGCGCCGCGTACCCCTTGACGAGGCTGTGGCCAGTATCAAATCCGGGCTTTCACCGGCTCCAAAAATCGTGCAAGCGTTGCCTCAAGATATGTTGGATGAGGATATTCCGTTTTAATGAAGAAACTCACTCTTCTCCGCCATGCGAAATCGGGTTGGGACGATCCGGTGGCGCGTGATTTTGACCGACCGTTAAACGCACGCGGTGAACGGGCGGCCAAAATAATCGGATCGTGGATGAAACGCGAAGGGCTTAGCTTCGATCATATCATCGCAAGTCCGGCCGTGCGGGTGATCGATACTCTGGATCAGGTTGTAGCGCGCTTTGGCCCATTGGGGGAGCCGAAATGGGAACGGCGCGTCTATCTCGCGTCGTCAGCCACATTAATGGACGTGCTGCGCGAACTTGGAACCGAATATGACAGCGTCATTATGGTCGGGCATAATCCGGGGCTGGAGGATTTGATCCTCGACATTGTGCCCGATGTGAAGGGCGATCTCTTACGCGATCTGGTTTATGAAAAATATCCAACTGCGGCGCTGGCAGAAATGGAAATTGATATCAATGATTGGGCCGATATTGACCGTAACAAAGGCAAGCTAACCCGCTATATCCGCCCACGCGATCTGGATTCCGAATTGGGGCCAGAGGATGAGTGATACTTTGTGAGCTATGCCTTGGTTTCTTCGCTGAACTTTGATTATTTCACGCAATCGCGCAAAATCTTTAAAAGGTGCAGAACCCCCTATAGCCTGCCAAAATTTAAATCTGGAGCTCTAAATTTCCACACATAGTCATACCCGCGAAGGCGGGAATCCGTCACCTACGTGTGAAGCATTTAACACGATTGCGATGAAATCTATTGGTTAGGCAATTGACTCCCACCTTCGCGGGAATGACGAATGATGCACATTAAATGCTAATTGAGCCAATAACGCAAAACAGCCATTGTCTTCATAGAGCTCCTTGAAGGCACTTCAGGACGCAAAGACGATGACTTGGGGATAAGGTCACCGAGCGCTTCATTTTACGCCTGTACGGTACCTTAAAATTGGTTTAAGAACCTATTTGGTTGTCAACTTAGGCTGCTTCCAATGCCTGCGCCAGACGTTCTCGGATTCCACGAAGCGCTGCTACCGATATTCCCGCAGCCAGAACTGGTGCTGACGCCACTGGCCGCGGAGCTGGTGAAAACATCGCACTACCACCCAACAGATAATTGCGTGCGCCCTTGATCGTATAGCCTTCTTGACCCAACAGGTGATGTATCTTTGTCAAAAGCGCGACATCATCAGGCCGGTAATGCCGCCGCCCACCAGCACGCTTTAACGGCTGTAGCATCGGGAATTGCTCTTCCCAATAACGCAGGATATGCGTTTTTACGCCAAGCTGAACCGCCATTTCGCCGATGGTACGGAAAGCTTCTGTCGATTTATCCATGCCCATCTCCGAAAGCTAGGATCACTTAACCTTTTGACGCATGCCTTGGCTTGCGCGAAACGTCAGCACGCGGCGCGGGGTAATCGGAACTTCAACGCCGGTCTTGGGATTGCGGCCAATCCGTTGCGCTTTGTCGCGCAATACAAACGTACCAAAGCCCGAAATTTTGACATTTTCACCGCTAATGATTGCGTCGGTCATATGATCCAGGATGGATTCGATCATGGTGGCTGAATCCGAGCGTGACAGACCCACTTGTCGGTTCAGCATTTCGGCCAAATCAGCCCGCGTCAATGTTCCAGCATCTGCCATTATTCTTCTCCAAAAAAGCGCGACCACATTATTTTCAGACATTATACATGAAAAAATGTCGTTGTAAAATCTGCAATGCTTTTCAGTGCATCAAAACGAAACTACATACGAACGAGTGAAGCACCCCAGGTAAAGCCGCCGCCCATGGCTTCGAGTACAACGATATCGCCCTGCTTTATCCGACCGTCACGTACCGCCACATCAAGCGCCAACGGAACAGAGGCCGCCGATGTATTGGCGTGCAAGTCAACCGTGCGGACTACCTTGTCAGTGTCAAGACCAAGTTTTCGGACTGTGGCATCTATAATTCGGGCATTGGCCTGATGGGGAACCACCCAGTCAACGGCACTTGGGGGCATGCCCGCGGCTTCCAATGTTTCGTTCATGACGCTTGCCAGATTGGTAACGGCATGGCGGAAAACCTCTTGGCCCCGCATCCGCAGTTTGCCCACAGTGCCCGTGGTCGAAGGTCCGCCATCGACATAGAGCAATTGGTTATGGCGGCCATCCGCATGCAATTTGGTGGCGAGAACACCGCGTTCTCCCACTTCACCGGACAAGACAACTGCGCCTGCACCGTCGCCAAACAGAACGCAGGTCGTGCGGTCTTCCCAATCGAGAATACGGCTGAACGTTTCTGCCCCGATGACCAGCGCATTCGTGGCTGAGCCTGCCCGGATCATACTCTCAGCCACCGAAAAAGCATATAGGAAACCCGAACAGACGGCAGCCACATCGAACGCCACGCCGCCATATGCGCCAAGTTTGTGCTGAACAATGGTAGCACTTGCCGGAAATGTCTGATCCGGAGTCGCGGTGGCGACGATAATCAGGTCAATATCGGCTGGCTCCATACCGGCCGCATCCAGCGCTTTACGCGCAGCATCGGTGGCAAGCGAGGCGGTGGTTTCATCCGGGCCCGCGATATGCCGGAATTTTATGCCGGTGCGTTCGACAATCCATTCATCCGATGTATCAACCCGCTGTGCGAGTTCTGCATTTGAAACACGATTTACAGGGAGCGCCGATCCGGTGCCTTTAATAACCGCGCGCAGAATAGCCGCGCTCACGCGATGTTCACCCGCTGCAAATCTTGTGCAATACGTGCCGTGATATCTTCTTCGACCAGCCGCGCCGCAACCTCAACGGCATTTGCGACGCCCTTTATACTGGCGCTGCCGTGACTTTTGACGACTACGCCATTTAGCCCCATGAAGACAGCGCCGTTATGATTGTTGGGATCCAGATGATGGCGCAGCAACTCGGTTGCCGGGCGTGATACCAGAAATCCGAATTTAGAACGGAGCGAGCTGGTAAAGGCGCGTTTGAGCAAATCAGTCACAAAACGCGCGGAGCCTTCGATTGCTTTGAGCGCAATATTCCCGGTGAAACCATCGCAAACCACAACATCACATTCGCCGCGATTGATCTTATCAGCCTCGATAAAGCCTTGAAAATCCATATGCAGGCCGCTCGCCTCGCGCAAATATTCTGCAGCTTCACGCAGTTCTTCGGTGCCCTTCATTTCCTCGGTACCGATATTGAGCAAGCGGACCTTGGGCCTATCAAAGCCAAAGATGATTCGCGAATACGCCGCACCCATCACTGCAAATTGCGCAAGGTTGCGCGCATCGCATTCGGTGTTCGCGCCCAAATCGAGCACTACTACGTCGGTGTCTTTGAGTGTGGGCAACAAGGCCGCTAGCGCCGGACGGTCAATTCCGGGCATCGTCCTAAGGGCAACCTTTGCCATGCCCATCAGCGCGCCGGTGTTCCCCGCACTCACCGCCGCACTGGCATTGCCTTCTTTCACGGCATTGATGGCAAGCCCCATTGAACTGGTCTTGGCCTTGCGTAACGCCTGACTGACTTTATCATCGCCGGTCACAACATCGCTAGAATGTAATATTTCAGAAGCAGAGCGCAAATTGGGATGATCGTTCAGCGCAGTTTTAATCTGCTCTTCATCGCCGACGAGCAAAAACTTGAAAGCATCATGCCGGTGACGAGCAAGGGCTGCTCCCGCAACCATTACGGGAACGCCTTCGTCACCGCCCATCGCGTCAATGGCGATACGCGGTGTTTTGGTCACCCTGAATTCCTTAAACAGTTAAGGGGCGGGACGATGCTGACTTAACCAGCAGCTAGAATTTCGCGACCATTATAATGGCCACAAGCATCACACATATGATGAGGACGCTTCAGTTCACCGCAATTTGGGCATTCCTGAAATGCCGCAACAGTCAACGAATCATGGCTACGACGCATGCCGCGCTTTGAAGGGGTTGTTTTTCTTTTGGGGACAGCCATTTCGGCACCTAATCCATTTCAAATCTATAATGTGCCAAACAGTCTAAGCCAAAAAGCCGCAAATGGCAATGTTGCCACCATGCGATTCGATTGACCCGATATGTTCGGATGAGGGGCGCGCTATACGGGTTTTTCTAAGCTTTGCAACCTTAGACATAGACTGTAAGCGGGATTTCTTAACGGGAGGAATTTTTATGATGTCACTACCAATTACCCTGACCATTGCGGCAGGTGCTGCCTTAGTCAATATCTGGCTGATGATCCGCTGTGGTCAGGCGCGCACCAAAGGCGGCGTAAGTGTCGGCGACGGTGGCGATGAGCACTTGATCCGCCGTATGCGCGCGCATGCCAACTTCATCGAAAGCGCACCGATTGTGCTCGTGTTGATTGGCGCATTAGAAGCTACCGGCGGTACATCCAACTGGCTCTGGTATGTCGGAATCGCTTATATTTTCGGCCGGCTTGCGCACGGCCTTGGCATGGATGGCGGCACATTTGGCAAAGGCCGAATGATCGGGACTTTGATCAGTATGCTGACCTTGGTTGGTCTTGCCGTGATGGCGTTGATTTCGGTCTATTCAAAACTTGGCGGTTAGAGCGATTTCCAATCAAATGGAAACATCTGATGGTTAAGAAATCACGGTAAACTAAACAAACTAAGCCCGCGCCGCCAGAACATCATCGGCCACGAATGCATTATGCAGCCGTTCGTGGCCGAATTTGCTCGCCGGGCCGTGGCCGGGAATGAAGGTTACGTCATTACCCAAAGGCCATAATTTCTGTGTGATCGCATCGATCAGGTCCTGATGATTACCGCGCGGAAAATCAGTGCGGCCGATCGAACCCTGAAACAAAACGTCTCCAACAATCGCAAGCTTTGATGGCTCGTGATAGAACACTACATGCCCAGGTGTATGCCCGGGACAGTGGATCACGTCTAACGTCAGACTGCCTACAGTCACGCTGTCGCCGTCCACCAGCCAGCGATCGGGCTCAAACACTTGGCCATTGACACCGTATTTGCGACCATCCTCGGCAAGCTGCGATATCCAGAATATGTCGTCTGCGTGCGGCCCTTCAATCGGCAGGCCAAGCTCCTTTGCCAATATCCCGGCCTCTCCGCAATGGTCGATATGGCCATGGGTAATCAGGATTTTCTCTAGCTCCACACCCGTCTGCGCTACGGCATCTTTTAGCTTGTGAAGATCACCACCCGGATCAACAAGCGCAGCCTTATTGGTCTGCGTACACCAGAAAAGCGTGCAATTCTGTTGCAAAGGCGTGACCGGAATGATCGCAGCCTTAAGTGGAGGTAGCGTGCTTAGCGAAGTTGTGACATTGGACATAAAGCTTATGTGGCGTCAATCTTGGCAAATCGCAAGGGGTCAAAGTCGCCGCCCGGTCCAGACCACACGGCCAATAATAGTAAGATCCCTTCCCTCCATATCGGGCCAGTTTGGATAGGCCGGGTTATCGGACAAGACCGCTACCCGTTCTGAATGTCCCGGTGACAGTCGCTTGACCATCAAGACATCATCCATACGAATCACATGGATACCGTCACGCAGCGGCCGGGTCGCTGCCCCCCTGTCGACCATGATATCATCCCCGTCCAATAACGTCGGCGCCATACTATCGCCGACCACCCGGATGAGCGACAATTGCGCTGGATCACAGCCCAGTTTTTTAAGCCATTTCTCATCAAAGCCAATCTGCCCGGCGAGGGCCTCAACCTCTGTCAATGCACCCGGGCCCGCCGATGCACCAACCGAAAGTTTTGGCACTAGCCTGAGCCCACCGCGCGACTTTGTAACAGAATGCGGTGCACCGAGCAGTGCCTCCTCAACGCCGAAATAGCGGGCTAATATGCCACGCTCCTGCTCACCCAGCCGCTTGGGACTGCCGCGTTTGATGAACTGCTGGATATAAGCCGGATTGCGTCCGACCAGCTTTGATAATTTAGCGTAATCTTCCCGATTATCGGCAATCAGCCGGTCGAGAACAGCCCTTGGTTCAATTTCATCCATATTCGATCCAATAAAATAAGAAACGTCCTAGACTTGTAGGATTTATCCTATCACTAATGTTCATATTATGTTCCACTGATTCGGATACCCCGTTTCAAACAAAAAAACAAGGAAAGCAATATGCACATTAATCGTCGCATCGAACGTTTTTTAAGGGAGTACAATATGCCGCCAACATTGTTCGGGCGACTTGCGATGCACGATCCCCGGTTCGTACTGGATATGCGAATGGGGCGAGAAATGCGCAATACCACTGCCGGGCGCGTGATTGAATTTATGAATTGCTACCGAACAACAGCAAACCAGAAGCAGGTGGCCTGATGGCTTTTCCCAAAAAACCGTCCCTTGCCGAAGCATTATTAAAGCTGCTTCCCGGATCAGAAATTGTCAACGGCAAACAAACCGAATGGCATAGCGCAACATTCACCGGTCTATGTTTTGATTTCGAGATCACGCTTTCAGGCGTAAATGCAGCAGAACGGATTGAGTATTTTCAAGCCATGTTACCTAAATATGAATTTGATCTGCGGCGCTATGTGGTCGCTGACATTCTGGTCAAGGCCATCACCCGGTATAGCGACGGAGTGACTTTCCGTGTTGAAGCGCTGCTGCTTGATGAATAAGGTTTAGCGGGCCTGCGCATTCATCTTGTGGAGCGTTTCAAGCGCTGCATGAAGTGCTGCGTCCATATCATCATCAGCTTTTACGCGCGGTGATGAAGGCACAGCTTCCAAAGGCGGACGTGGTATTTCGGGTGGCAAGATTTCGGACACACTCTTTTCCGCTATATCTATTGGTTCAGTGACAGCAGCCGGTTCCATTTTACCAGCCATAAGCCCGGCTGCTACAATTTCAAGTTCGGCTAATTGGGCCTTACGCTGTATGACAGCAGCTTCAAGTTGAGCAACCATTTCAGCAAGACTTTGTTCGTCTGAACCTGATCTGGTATCGGTTGATGCTGATACTGATGCTGATGTTGGCGCTTCATAGCTAGCTTCTACAGCAACAATAACTTCCGGCTCTATTTCAACGACCGTTTCGTGTTGAAGTTTAGGCTCTATCGCGGGTTCAAATATCGTTTCAACTGCGGCTGCTTGTGCGGCAGACGGTTCAACAGGATCGCCCCAGAATTTGGCCTCGGCACTGGAAAGTGTTGGCTTGTTCATAGAGTTGCTCAAATCGCTGCTAGCCGATAAAGGTTTACGCGCTGGCGCATCGGGGTGTGCGTCAAAACTACGCAGACGGGGAAGATCGGCAAGGTCCAGAATATCGTCCTCATTTTTGGTCCATGGCATTTTTGGCAGACCGATTTTAGGAAGAGTGATTTTGGGCAAACGGATAGCCGAAACACGTGCCTTTATGCCCTTAAAGTCATCTACTTTTACGTCCGTATCGAAATGCACTTTGTTCGTTGATGGCACGTTATTTTGACGTAACATAATCGCCAAAGCAGCGATCAGGGTAAAGGCACCTGCCAAAAATGCGATTATCGCCCGCGCCGTATCGCCAAGCGGCGCTGCGGTTGCCGGGATCATTTCCGAAATACCCGTCGCACCAGTTACTGTTTCGATCAAACCGACTGGCACAAACATTGCCGAAATAGCAGCAACAGCGCTTATGCCAAAGGCCAAGCCAACGGACTTTATTTGATCATTTTGTAGACGGTTTAACCCCATCATTCACTTGACTCCGGTCCTTTAGTGCCTGTTTTAGGCAGCTTTTGCGACTTTGGAATGGTTTAGCAGCAAATGGTAAACAGGATCGTAACGATGAATATTATGCAGCCAGTTACGCTCTTTTTCGACAAAACTTCGCGCATTCATGCGGCGTTCGCCCCATTTGTCCTGCGTTGAAAATAGCATATCGAGCGATGCTGCTGCGCCCGCTGGATCATCGGCGGGAAATAAAGCGCCAGTCACCCCGTCTTTAATCAGCTCTTTATGCCCGCCAACGTCGGACGCCGCAACCAGCCGCCCTTGTGCCATCGCTTCCAGCGGTTTGAGCGGCGTAACAAGATCGGTTAGCCGCATCGATTTGCGCGGATAAGCGAGAATATCGACAAGGCTATAATAGCGTTCCACTTCAACATGGGGAACACGACCGACAAAGTGGATGCGGTCAGCAACAGGGGAAGCCGCCGCCTGCGTGCGCAGGGTACCCTCAACCGGACCGCCACCAACCAGCAATAGATGCGCATCCCTTGCCGCACCTTTTAAGAAGGCCATGGCGGCGATCAGGTCATCAAGACCTTCATAATCGTAAAAGCTGCCGATATAGCCAATCACATCCTTACCTGTCAGGCCCAGTTGCTGCGCCAGCGCATCGTCACGCGGCGGTGGATCGCCGAACATTTCCATGTCAACGCCGTTTGGCGAAACCATAATCTTATCGGCGGCAACACCCCGCGCAATCAAATCCCCGCGCAGCCCTTCACAGATCACGGCAACCGCATCGGCCTTTGCAACAACATGGTTTTCGAGAGCGCGGGTCAACCTATATTTGGCCGATCCCTCGCTACCCGTGCCGTTACCGACAGCTGCATCTTCCCAAAAAGCACGGATTTCATACACCATGGGAATACCCAGTTTTTGCGCGGCTCTTGCTGCTGCCAAACCGTTGAGCGCAGGCGAATGTGCATGAAGCAGATCAAATGGCCATTTTTTATGCAGTGCCAGGATCGCATCGCATAACAAACCCACCTCACGCCATTCGCGCAGTGGTGATGGCCCATCGGCATCCCCCAAAGTGCGGTGAAAAGTTAAACCCTCGATCTCTTCGACCAAAGCGCCGGGCACTTGCCCGTGTTGATATTGACGCACGCCAGTAATCGAGGCGACATCCCAGCCAGCCGATTGTTGAGCCGTTAGGATGGCCCGTGTGCGAAAGGTATAACCGCTGTGCAGCGGCAGGCTGTGATCAAGAACATGCAGAATACGCGACATGATTGTATTTATGCCATAAAAGGATTAACGGCCCGTCAACCCAAACGTTATACAGCCTAAATGTACGCAATGGTGCGTTCGTTTTCGGGGTAAGCTTTCTGCCATGGTCGACAATTTTTCGATTTTGCTCAGCCATGCCCTGTTGCTGATTGCATTTTGGTATTTAACGCTGCGTGACGATTTGGATGCAGAAGCACCACCGACGCCGGATACTGATCCTGAAGGTTTTGTCAAAAAGGGGCACAAACCCGGACAAGTCAAACGCACGAATGCTCGGCAGGATAATCCCTGATGCGCGATGTGATCTTTGTCGCCTATCTGGGCCTCATAATGCTGCTCGCGTTCAAGCGACCGTTTATGTTCACTCTGGTTTATGCCTATATCGATATCTGTGCGCCGCAAAGGTTAAGCTATTTTCTACTCAATTCCGTGCCGATATCCTTGATAGTCTTTGCTTTGGCGACACTTGGGTTTTTGGTAAGTGATGATAAAAAAGATGTCCGCATATCACCGCGCTGGGCTCTGCTGATCTTGCTTATCCTTTATTGCGGCTATACCACTGTAACGGCGGCTCAACCGGTCTTTGCGCTGGAAAAATGGGGTTGGGTTTGGAAGGCGTTGGTGTTTGCTGCATTCTTGCCGCTCACGCTACACAAGCGGTTACGTATCGAAGCTTTGATCCTGACGATGGTGCTCTGTTTATCAGCACTTATTGTTACCGGCGGGATCAAAACCATGGGCGGCGGCGGCGGCTATGGAATGCTGGTTCTGTTGATTGATGATAATAGCGGGTTGTTCGAAGGCAGCATCATTTCTTGCGTTGCGATTACTGTCATTCCGCTGATTTTATGGCTCGCCAAACACGGTACAATTTTTTTACCTGATTGGCGGGTTAAACTATATGCGATAGCGCTTATTTTTGCCTGTATGCTTATTCCGATTGGCACACAGGCACGGACCGGTGTTATCTGCATCGCGGTACTTGGGCTGTTGCAGCTGCGATATGCGCGCTACCGTTTGCTTTATCTGGCTGGCGCTGCACTTGCGGCCGCTATCGTGATCCCTAATCTGCCAGACAGTTTTGCAAAGCGCACGGAAACGATTAACAATTATAAAGCCGATGAATCCGCTTCTACCCGGTTGGCCGTATGGCAATGGACATGGGAATACGCCAAAAAACATCCGATGGGCGGTGGTTTTGAAGCATACCGCGAAAATCGAATCCAATATAAAATTGAAGCCAAAGACAGTGCATCTGCTGACACGGTCGAGAATGAACCAAAAATAGTAATAGATGCATCACGAGCCTATCATTCAAGCTATTTTGAAATGCTCGGTGAACAAGGATATCCTGGCCTTATCATTTGGCTGCTCATTCATTTTGGCGGTATCTGGCGGATGGAAGTTATCAGCAGGCTTTACCGTAAACGCAAACGTGAAGGTGAGGAGTGGGTCGCGCCGCTTGCTACCGCGCTACAGAATTCGCACATCGTATATATGGTTGGCGCGCTTTTTGTCGGCATCGCATTCCAGCCGTTCGTTTATATGATGGTCGCGGCCCAGATCGGTCTCGACACCTATCTGGCGCGGCGCCGTCAAGAGGCGGCTTGGCGTCCGATCAAGAGCTTGAGATTGAAAACGGCAACGGCACCAAACTTGCCAGCCTAGCTCTAGCCGTTTAGGCTTGAGAATATGACTGCACAAACATCCCCTGCCCCGCTGAATATTCCAATACCCAAAGAAGCGATGACAGAAATCGGGCCGCGGCTTGACCATTACGGACAGGTCGTTGTTGCGTGGGTGCAGGGCAATTGGTTTGAACTGGTGATTGCAGCAAGTGTTGCTGTTGCGATCTTTGCCTTTCTCAGCTGGTTGAAACGGCTTGCTGCTAGGACCGCGCTCAATACCGAGCATCGCTCCGACATTACCTCCATCATCGCGCGCACATTGGCACGCACCAGCAAGTTTTTCCGCGTCATGGTCGCGATTGAACTGGTCAACGGTTATGCAGGTGCACCGCATCCGGTTGCCCGCACGATCGAGGTGCTGTTCACTATCGCGGTCGTTATCCAGGTTGCGGTCTGGCTGCGTGAGATCATCCTTGGCCTGATCGAACGCCGCGCCGGGGCCGATGGTTCAGAACATGAGACACTCGCTAGTGCCATGGTACTTATCCGATTGTTGGTCAGCTTTGCGCTGTTTGCCATTGCCGCGATTGTGATCCTCGATAATTTGGGGATTGATGTCACCGGCCTTGTCGCTGGACTGGGTGTCGGTGGCATTGCCATAGGCCTAGCTGCACAAGGGATATTTTCAGATCTGTTCGCGGCAATATCGATCATTTTCGACAAGCCGTTCAAACGCGGCGACACGATCAGTTACGACACAACTACCGCGCACGTAGAAAAAATCGGTATGAAAAGTACAAGGCTGCGGGCGTTATCTGGTGAGGAGAAAATCATCTCGAACAGCAAACTGCTGGAAATGGAAATCACCAACCTTTCGGCACTGACATTCCGCAGGACGACATTTGTTATCAGCTTGGTCTATCACACCGCACCGCAAAAGATTGCAGCTTTGCCAGCGCAGTTACAGCAAGTGGTTGAGGCAAATGGCGGCATATTTGTACGCTCGGGCTTTACCGGATTTGGGGCAAGTTCGCTCGACATACAATTGGTGTTCGATGTCGAAACATCAGATTATAACGAGGTTTTTGTCGGTCGCCATGCCATTGGTCTTGCAATACTTGAGTTACTCGTCCGTGAAGATATCGAAATGGCCTATCCGACGCAGACAACTTATACGGCGGCTCCCGACGGAACGTTGGTTATGCCCTATGCCCAGCCTATCGCCGTGCCATCCCTGCGAAAGCGTCAGACCTGATTCGCACGCCGTTACACGCTCATGCCGCTCCCCCCTCTATGCCGTAAGGTCAAATCGCCAAGCTTGTCAGCCGTGCATTTTCGCTGCATTGTGGCAATAATGAAACAATAATATTAGGAGCAGGATATGGGCATAGCACCAAGCGAGCTGGCAACCAAAGTCGGCGAAGTCATCGGGACATCGGAATGGATTTTGGTCGATCAGGATATGATCAACAAATTTGCTGATGCCACCGGCGATCACCAATTCATTCATGTCAACGACGCAATGGCCAAGATGACGCCGTTTGGCGGTACGATTGCCCACGGGTTTCTTACGCTATCATTGATGCCCGTCATGTCGGCCAAATCAGACATGCCAAGCATCGAGGGCGTGAAAATGGGCGTCAATTATGGCGGCAACAAAACCCGTTTCCTCGCTCCCGTTAAATCAGGCAAACAAGTGCGCGGCCATTTCAAACTGCTTGAGATGATCGAAAAGCGCCCCGGCCAATGGCAACAGACAATGGAGCTGACCGTCGAAATCGAAGGCGAAGAAAAGCCTGCTTTGATGGCCGAATGGATTACCCAGCTGTTTGTTTGAACATTAATTAGTCCGCCTCCCTTAAAGAGGGAGGGGAACACTCTATTTTAGAAAAGGAATTCTCCCATGCGTGATGCAGTCATCGTTTCCACAGCCCGTACCGCCATTGGCAAAGCCTATCGCGGTGGGTTTAATGCAACTTCTGGCCCGACACTCGGCAGCTACTCGCTCGCCGCTGCCGTTGCGCGTGCCGGTATCGACGGCGCAGAGGTTGATGACTGCATCTGGGGCTCAGCACTTCAGCAAGGTACACAGGCGGGCAATTTAGCACGGCAAGTTGCCCTGCGCGCTGGTCTGCCGATCACCACATCGGGTATGACACTTGACCGCCAATGTTCCTCCGGGCTGATGGCTATTGCAACGGCTTCGAAGCAGGTCATTATTGACCGTATGGATGTGGTCGCCGCCGGCGGTCAGGAATCGATCAGCCTGGTCCAGACCCCAGAAATGCGCGTTGCACCGGATCGGTCGCTTATGGAAATGCACGCCAATATTTATATGCCGATGCTGCAAACCGCTGAAGTCGTTGCCAAACGCTATAATATCAGCCGCGATGCGATGGACGAATATGCGCTGCAATCACAACAGCGCACTGCCGCTGCACAAGCCGATGGCCGCTTCGATGCCGAGATTGTTCCCGTCACCACCATAATGAATGTCGTGAACAAGGAAACCAAGGAAGTCAGCCAAGCCGAGGTGACCATCGCCAAGGACGAAGGCAACCGCGCCGATACACAGCTTGCGGGCCTGCAAGCGCTGAACCCTGTCATGGGCCCTGATGCTACGATCACAGCAGGTAATGCCAGCCAGCTGTCCGATGGATCATCGGCAATGATTATCATGGAAGCGGGCCTCGCCGCAAAGAAGGGCCTGACCCCGCTGGGCCGCTATGTCGGTATGGCTGTCGCTGGTACCGAGCCCGATGAAATGGGCATAGGCCCCGTATTTGCCATCCCCAAACTGCTCGAACGTTTCAACCTGAAAATGGACGATATCGGCCTGTGGGAACTCAATGAAGCCTTTGCTGTACAGGTGCTCTATTGCCGCGATACACTTGGTATTCCAAACGAGTTGCTCAACGTCAACGGCGGTTCGATCTCAATCGGCCATCCTTATGGCATGACGGGCGCACGCTGTTCAGGCCACGCCCTGATCGAAGGCAAACGCCGTGGCGCCAAATACGCCATCGTCACCATGTGCGTTGGTGGCGGCATGGGCGCGGCCGGGTTGTTCGAGATTTTCTAAGTTCAGGAGTAACGACAATGACTGCCATAGGTGTAATCGCAACCCTGACTGTTGCCGAAGGCAAGAACGCCGAATTTGAAGCAGTATTTGCTGATTTGGTTACGGCTGTGCGCGCTAATGAACCGGGTAATGGATTTTATTCATTGACCCGGTCGCGGTCCAATCCGCAGGTTTACAAAGTGCTCGAACGCTATGTCGATCAAGCGGCTCTTGATGCACATGGTAGCAGCGATCATTTTAAAGCAGCTGGTCCAAAGCTTGCTCCTTGTCTGGCAGCTGCACCGGAAATTGAGTATCTGGACGGGTTTTAAGCGGTAGCTTGAACCCTAATCAAACAAGTCCTCCAGAAACGATTTTTTGCGCTTCTTGTGATAATATTCTTGCTGATAACCGCTCTGTTGCGGCGGGTATCCGGGTTGGGCTTGCACTGGCGGCGCGCTCTGGACAGGTGCTTGCTCGCTCGCATTGCGTTCGATAATCTTGTCCAGTTCCCCGCGGTCAAGCCACACACCCCGACATTGGGGGCAATAGTCAATCTCTACACCTTGACGTTCGCTCATTACTAAAGCGACTTTACATACTGGGCAGGGCATTCCGGCGGCATGGTTCATGATAAAGCTCCTCTAAACATATTATGCAGCCCGACATCGCCGTTTATTGAAACGACCAGAGGAGCCCGTACCGCTAATTTTATATGGTTACAGAAACGGTGGATTCAAGTGTCAGCAGCTATTTAAGGCGCGCTTAGTGATGACCCGAATCCACATCGCGTTCAAATACGATAACTTCGCTGTCCTTATAAGCTGTCCGCCGTATCTCTTTAAACCCGAACCGCGCTGCTAACCGTAGTGAAGGCATGTTATCGGGGTCAATGATGCATTGATATTTGGTCTCGCCCAAATGCGCGTCGCCCCATGCCAGCACAGCCTTAAGCGCTTCGCTGCCATAACTCTGCCCAAGGTCCACGCCATTCGGTCCGCCACCACCCAGAATCCATGCCATTTCAGGCGTATTGGCAAGCGGCGGATCCATCTCCCGCATGAAATCGGCAAAGCCTATCTGCCCCAGAACAGACCCGTCGCTGCGTCGCTCTACGATCCACATGCCGTATCCAATAATCGACCACATAGCTGGACCACGCAGGAATTTCTCCCATGCAGTAGTGCGGCTAAGCACAGGTCCACCCATGAACCGCGTAATTTGTGCATCTGCGCCAATGCGGTAAATCGCTTCAAAATCATCGCGCTGAAATCCGCGTAGGATCAGGCGTTCGGCGCATAAGACCGGCGCTTCGTTCACTGTGATATCATCCCGCCTGCAAACCGGAAACCCGGATCCCGGTCCTCCGCCAAGAGTGCAGGTCCGTCAAGGTCCACCCAGTGCGCACGCTGCGCCAGCAAGAACGCGGGTTCAATCCCTAGACTGGTCGACAACATACAGCCGACCATGATCTTCAAACCCGCTGCCTCTGCCGCATCCGCAAGCTTCAATGCCTCGGTAAGGCCACCGGCTTTGTCGAGCTTGATATTAATACCGTCATAATACTGCGCGCACATCGCAACGTCACCTGCCATATGGCAGCTTTCATCGGCCAACAACGGTAGTGACGCTTTCACCCCCGCCAGCATCGTATCCTTGCCGTGATGTACCGGCTGTTCGATCATCTCAACCCCCATTGCGGCCAGTGCTGCCGCTTCTGCCGCTATATCAAGTCCACCCCAGCTTTCATTGGCATCCACAATCATCCGTGCATCCGGAGCGCCGCGCCGCACAGCTGCTACGCGCTCACGGTCGCCTTCTCCGGTAAGTTTCAGTTTGAGCAGACCGTATCCCTTTGCTGCTGCTTTCGCTGCATCGGCCTCCATCACACCCGCTTCACCGAGCGAGATTGTAAAGGCGGTGACGAGTGGTTTGGGCGCAGAAGCCAGACCCGCAAGCTGCCACAAGGGCCGCCCGGTTTGCATCACGGCCAAATCCCACAATGCACAGTCCAGTGCATTACGCGCCGCGCCTTTGGGCAATAAGGTCTGCGTGGCTATACGCGCCGCGTCGCATGTCAGCCCCGCCAGCTGCTCAGCGACAGCCATAACCTGTCCCAAACAGCTCTCAGCTGTCTCACCGTCATAATAGATTGCCGTGCCTTCGCCTAGGCCAACATGCGTCCCGTCACCAGCGGCAACGACAAGCACATCAACATATGTCTTGGCCCCGCGTGCAATCACAAACTGCCCGGCAACCGAAAAGCGTTCGACTATAGCTGTTATCCGCAATGTCATCTAAAGCATGTGGCATGAAATTCTTGAAGAAAATAGCCCATAATATCAGGGTGCATGGCCATACAACATGGTTGTGTGCACGCGATCCCGAACTGCGCTGGCCGCTTAGGTTATTTGCTTTAGTGATAGCGGGCTATACCCATAGACCTGATCCCGGATTTCATACCCGTTATTGGCTTGCTCGATGATGCGGTGCTTATACCGATCGGCATATGGCTGTTCCGCAAATGGGTGCCTGCCGTTATCTACGCGCGCAATCTGGCCTTCGCAGAAGCAGCAAGCAACCACCCCGTAAGCAAGGTTGCCGCCGTTGTTATTGTAACCTTGTGGATCGGTGCTGCGGTGTGGTTAGGCTGGATAACTGACCTTATTTGAGATCAGTTATGCTTTAATATCCAATCCTCAACCACCGGCGCAATCCGGTCGCGCCATTTGCTGCCGTTAAAGATACCGTAATGCCCGACATCGGCCGCGATCAGGTATTTCTTATGATCGTCTGCCAATTTCGTAGCCAATGTGAGTGCTGATTTGGTTTGGCCAATACCGCTGATATCATCCTTCTCGCCCTCAATCGCGAGCAAGGCAATGTCGGTGATCGCGGACGGTTTCACCAGCTTGCCACGGTGCATATATTCGCCCTTGGGCAACAAATGGCGCTGGAACACGACATCGACGGTTTGCAGATAAAACTCCGCCGTCATGTCACAGACGGACCGGTATTCGTCATAGAAATCCTTGGTCGCATCCGCGCTGTCATCATCGCCAGCCACCAGATGTTTGAACATCTCCCAATGGCTGGTCATATGGTTGCCTAGGTTCATCGTCATGAAACCGCTAAGCTGCAGGAAACCAGGATAGACCTTGCGCCCTGATCCCTGGTAACTGGCGGGAACCGTCGCGATCACGTTTTGCTGGAACCAGCTATGTGGACGCTCGGTTGACAATGTATTGACCGCCGTGGGTGCTTCGCGGGTATCAATGGGGCCGCCCATCATGGTCAGGGTCTTAGGGCGGCAGGGGTGCTTATCCGCGCTCATCACCGCAGCTGCTGCATAACAAGGAACCGAAGGCTGGCACACGGCGAGCATATGGGCGCCGGGGCCGATATGTTCCAAAAACTCCACCAGATAATCGACATAATCGTCGAGGTCGAACGTCCCTTCACTCACCGGCACATCGCGCGCATCGCGCCAATCGGTCACATAGACATCATGCCCCGGCAACATCCGTTCAACTGTTCCGCGTAATAATGTCGCATAATGTCCCGACATCGGCGCTACGATTAGCAGCTTTGGTGCGTCCTTAATCCCGGAATGGACAAAATGCTTGAGCTGGCCAAAGGGTTTGCGGCATTCGATCTTCTCTTCGACCGAAACCGTCTTTCCCTTCACGATTGTTTCATTCAGACCAAAATCGGGTTTGCCCCGCGCCATTGCGGCATGGGCAAACACATCAAGTGCAGACGCAACAACCGGACCACCGCCCAGATATGAAAACGGATTGGCCGGATTACTTAACCAGTTTGATTGCACCTGCGCCAAAAAGCTCGCCCCCGCGAGCCATGACTTCTGAAATTCATGTGCTGTGTAAAGCATGTTATTCCCCCGGTCCGTTTGCGACCCTGTACCGGTTTACGGCACAAGTTTAGACTTATTAGTTCAGACATATGCACAAATTGTGCAATGCACCATAGAAAAAACGACAAACGCGGCGAGGTGATCGTTATCGGCAATTGTGGGGGGCCGAGCAGACTGCTAGGCGGGGCAAATGACAACAAACATTTCACAAAGCAACTTATCTACCAAAGCGACCAAAACACCAGCTGAAGTTCCCGACGAAGTTGCTAAGCCCAAGGTCAAGCTTGGCAGCCTGAAGATGATCTGGAACCACGCCAGGCTTTATCCTAAACAGATTTTGGCAGCGACCATTGCACTGACGATTGCGGCAAGTTCAACAGCTGCTATTCCGCTGGGTTTCCGTCAAGTCATCGATAAAGGCTTCATCACATCGGGAGGGGATGTCGGCAAATATTTTGAGATATTGTTCCTGATTGTCATGATCCTCGGCATTTCAACGGCATGCCGTTTCTATTTCGTTAGCTGGCTTGGCGAACGTGTGGTTGCCGACATTCGTATTGGCGTGCAAAAAAATCTTCTCCGCCTCGCTCCGCGTTTTTTTGAAGAAAACCGGCCAGCTGAGATCGCATCACGGATGACGTCTGATACCGCAGTTATAGAACAAATTGTAGGCACGACAGTATCGGTCGCTGCTCGTAACTTGGTCCTTGGCGTGCTTTGCATAAGCATATTATTCTACTTGGCACCAAAGCTGACGGCGACATTACTCATCGGCATTCCTGTTGTCATCCTACCCATTGTGTTGCTCGGGCGCAGGCTGCAAAATGTATCGCGTAGCAGCCAGGATCGTGTTGCCGATATCGGAGCATTGGTATCTGAATCGCTCGGTGCGCTCAAAATCGTACAAGCGTTCGGGCAGGAAAACCGCGAACATGACCGTTTTTCAGGAGCGGTGGAGCGCACTTTTTCAACAGCAAAACGGCGCATTGCACTTCGGGCGATGATGACTGCGATTGTCATTACCCTGATTTTTGGCGGTATCACTTTGCTCATGCAGACCGGCGCACAAAATGTTGCGTCCGGCGCGATCAGCGGCGGTACATTTGCCGCATTTGTCTTAACTGGCGGTATTGTCGCCGGATCCTTTGGCGCGCTCACCGAAGTATACGGCGATCTGGTGCGCGGCGCGGGTGCAGCAAGCCGCTTGGCCGAATTGCTGACCGCAGAACCCGATATCGCCCCGCCTGCCAAACCGGTAACCCTGCCGGTTCCACCCCGCGGGCAATTGAGTTTTGAAGGAGTAAAATTCCATTACCCGACCCGGCCGGAAATCGCCGCACTTGAAAACTTCACATTAAAGGTCAATCCGGGCGAAACCGTTGCTGTTGTCGGCCCGTCTGGTGCGGGGAAATCGACGTTGTTCCAATTGGCACAGCGCTTTTATGATCCAGAGGGCGGCATGTTGCGTATTGACGGCGTTCCGCTGACATCGGCTGATCCTGCTGAAATCCGCGCTCGTATGGCCTATGTCCCGCAAGACACGGTGCTGTTCGCAGCATCGGCCCGCGACAATCTGCGTTATGGCAATTGGCTCGCAAGCGAAGAACAAATTTGGGAAGCCGCACGCCGCGCCAATGCAGAGGATTTCTTGCGCGCATTACCGCAAGGACTCGATACTTTCCTGGGTGAAAGCGGCGCTAGGTTATCGGGTGGCCAGCGCCAACGTATTGCGATTGCCCGTGCTGTTTTGCGTGATGCACCGATCCTTTTACTCGATGAAGCGACATCGGCGCTTGATGCGGAGAGTGAAAAGCTGGTCCAGGATGCGCTTGAAAAGCTGATGGTCGACCGCACCACTATCGTCATCGCGCATAGGCTGGCGACGGTCCGTTCCGCACAAAGGATCATCGTGATGGATAAAGGCCGGATCGTCGAAGAAGGCGATCACACAAGCCTAAGCGCAGCAGGTGGCCTATATGCACGGCTCGCAAGTTTGCAGTTTGATGCGTAAACCTGCCCTGAAATGTAGTTTTTAATTTCCAACCCGCGCACGATAATTTCCTACAAGATGTGTGCGCAGTTTGTCGTAGCACAAAAGCGGGACGGTCGGTGCAGAAGCGCTGTGGGTCGG